>CANQEG010000051.1 GCA_947594705.1 uncultured Bacilli bacterium
GGGATTTTCGTTTCAATTCGTAATGCCAACATTACCCATAATGAAGGCAAAACTTCTTTAAAACTCAAATCGTGTCATATCTTTATTTTATAACTATTTAGTTATAATCTCAATAATGAACTGAAAAAAATTACTATCTTTACAATAGTAATCTTAGCATATATACCCCCCCCCGAAACAATATTTTTTGATTTACATTTTACTTTTTTTTACAATTTTCACAACATCAAATAAAAGTGAATGATTTTCTAAAAAATTACAATACGAAAAGAAATTGAATTTTTAAAATTTTTATTTTCTTGGTAAATTCTTACGATATTGTTGCCTTAAATATTCACTTGTAATATGGGTATAAATTTGAGTAGTCCCTAATTTTTCATGTCCTAATAGTTCTTGCACAGTCCTTATATCTGCACCATTTTCTAATAAATGAGTGGCAAATGTATGGCGTAAAGTATGGGGTGAAACATGATGTTGAAGAGCAATTTTTTGAACTCTTTTTTCAACAATTTGTTCAATACTACTTCGACTTAGTTTTCCTCCTTTTTGATTGACAAATAAATATTCATTTTTCTTTCCCTTAAGTAATTCATCACGAACCTTTAAAAAATCATTTAAAGCTGTTTTGGCATAATCACCAAAGTAGACAATTCGCTCTTTAGAACCTTTTCCCATCACGCGAATACTATTTTCTTTTTGAGAAATATCTTTCAATAAAATATTTGATAATTCACTTACTCTAAGACCTGTCGCATAAAGCATTTCAAAAATTAATTTCACTTCATAATCCCATGCATTCTTTCCTTGCTCAAAAGTCAGCAAAGAAAGAATCTCTTCATGATTTAAAAAATCTGGTAAAGTCTTTTTAATTTTAGGATTATGAATTTGTTTAAAAATATTATTTTCTATTTTATTTTCATTTTTTAAAAAAGTATAAAAACTTCGAATCGCGGTGATATGTCTCGCAATAGAACGAGCTTCATAATGTCCCACCTCTTCTAAGTATTTTAAATAATCCCATATTTCTTTTTTGGTAATTTTTAAATAATGGATTTTCTTTTCTTCTAAATAATGTTGATATTTTTGTAATTCTGTTTCATACCCAAGAATTGTGTTTTCACTAGCATTTCTAATATATTTTAAATTTTCTAAATACTCTTTTATATCTTTTTCCATGATATCACTTCTTCTTTATTTTAATATTTTAATGGATTTTTTTTATCTTTACAAGTAAACATTTGTATGTTAAAATATTCACAGAAGTGAAAAAGATTTTGAACAAATGCACCAAAGAAAGGAAACGATATGAAACAAAATCTTTATATCATTGATGATGATTACATCGAAAAACTAAAACGTGTAGCGCCTTATGTTTATGACAACAAAGAACAAAATTTTCACAAAAGGAAGTATTTAGGTCCTTTCATATTACATGGAATTCCTTACTATATTCCTCTTTCTTCTCCTAAAAAGAATGATTTTTATGATGCGGACTTTACGAAAATTAAAAAGTCAATTTTACCCATTGAAAGAATTATTGTCAATCACACCTTATATGGAACATTACGCCTCAGTAACATGATACCAGTTCCCAAAGAAAAAACTCATCTTTACCATGTATGGAGAGAATATGATTTTTTATATCAAGATGTAATATTAAAAGAATTAAGTTATTTGTATAAAAATCATAAACGAATTTGTAAAAATGTTGCTGTTTTATATGAACAGAAAAAGAAAAAATACCCTTTTTCTTATCTTATTCATTGTATTGATTTTGATAAAGTAGAAGAAATTTATCAAAAAGAAAAATAAGTTTACTATTTTACATCTTTATTTTTCCATGCTATACTTAAATTATGGTGATATTATGTTAAGAGCATTTCAAATTATAGTCAATAAATTTTTAACTTTTATTTGTAAATTATTTCATAAAAACGGCGCTCAATTCCCGGGTTCGATTAGTTACAATATAAATCAACACATTTTGGAAAAAATTAAATACCCCAAATACGTTATTGGTGTAACTGGTTCAAGTGGCAAAGGAACTACTACAAGTCTTATCTATCATATTTTAACGGATGCTGGTTTCGATGTTGTTTATAATTCTTCTGGAAACAATGGTATCAGAGGAATTACAACCCTCATTTTAAATCATTGTACTATCTTTGGAAAATTTAAACATGATGTTTTACTTTTGGAATTAGATGAAAAACATCTTCATTTAGCATTTGGAAAAAATAAAATGACCCATTTAGTAGTCACAAATATTACTAGAGACCAACCAGCCCGAAATGGTTCTCCGGATTTGATTTATGATGCGATATTCTCTTCTTTAGATGGAACAACTACTTTAATTATTAATGCCGATGATCCCGGACTGAAAAAAATTGAACTCAATTATTCTGGAAAAATTGTGACATATGGTTTAACCAAAACAAAGGATTCCTATTTAAAAAAAGAACTATTTAGTTTAGATAATGCCTATTGTCCGAATTGCCATAAAAAACTAATTTATTCTTATTATCATTATGGTCATATAGGTTCTTATTATTGTCCAAATTGTCATTTTAAAAGAGGAACGCCAGATTATGTTGGCTCTAAAATTAATTTAGAAGAAAAACACATGGAAATATTAGGAGATACGGTATTACTAAATAAAGACTTTTTATTCACAGCCTATGCCACCGTAGCAGCTTATGCATTATGTCATACCATTGGAATTAACAAAGAAAAAATATTATATGCTCTGAATGAAGATGTTTTGGAAAGTAAACGAGGTCATGAACTAACTATCGATAACCGAACCATTACTATGTTAGAAAGCAAAAATGAAAATGCCTTAAGTTATTATCAATCACTTCGTTATATTGTAAATCAAAAAGGTGAAAAATGTGTAATATTAGGATTTGATAATGTATCAAGACGTTATAAATATAATGATTTATCTTGGTTATGGGATGTTGAGTTTGAATTATTAAAAGAGGAATCGATTGAAAAAATTATATTAATCGGGCGATTCAAATACGATGTTTTAGTACGTTTAAATTATGCGAAAATACCGCGTAAAAAAATGATTTTAATTGAAGATATGAAAACATTGATTCCTACAATTTTAAAAGAAACTAAAAGTCCTATTTTTACAATGGTATGCTTTGATATGACTGCGATTATAAAAAACTTAGTAAAGGAGTGGCAAAATGGAAACCGTTAAAATTGCCCATTTATATTATGATTTAATGAATTTATATGGGGAACATGGAAACATCTTAGCTATCACCCATCATTTAGAAGAACATAATATTCATGTGATTACTCACACTCTTACCATCGAAGATGAATTTGATTTTACTCATTATGATTTCATCTACATTGGAAGTGGAAACAAAGAAGCTTTTGAACTTGTCCGTGAAGATATTTTAAAAAAGAAAAAAGCGTTTCAAGAAGCGATGAAACAAAATAAAATAATTTTAGCAACTGGAAATGCCATTGATTTATTTGGCAAAAGCTTTCGAACATTAAATGAAATTGAAGAAGAAACATTAGGACTATTTTCTTATGAAGCGAGTGAAATTGATTTCCGAATTGTCGGAGAACAAGTATACAATGCCAAATTTTTAGAGGAAGAAATGATTGGATTTCAAAATCGTAATAGTGTTTTAAAATTTGTAAAAGAAAAACATTTATTTGATGTAAAAAAAGGAACAGGTTATGTTCCCAAAGCTATTATGGAAGGAATACATTGTCACAATTTTTATGGAACTTATTTACTAGGGCCAATTTGTATTCGTAATCCACACTTTACTGAATATTTAGTTCAAGAACTATGTAAATATAAAAATATTTCTTATAAACCTTTTTTAGATGAAACCGAAATAAAAGCTTATCAAGAATATAAAAAGAATCTATTGAATGATACTCTTTAGATTCTTTTCTTTTTTAGAATACACACATCCACAATAATCTTGTCGATATAAATGATACTCTTTAGAAAGTTCAATACTTTTTTGATACCCATTTTCTTTTTTAAAATCACTATATAAGAAAGGAATATGATATTCTTGTTCTAACACCTTTCCTATTTCATTAATTTGTAGAGCATTTTTATAAGGACTTACAGTTAAACTTGTTCCAAAATATTGAAATCCTTTTTCTTTGGCCATTTGAGCAGTTTTCTCTAACCGTAACCGAAAACATCTAGGACATCTAGCTCCCCGTTCTTTTTCTTCTTCATACCCTTTGGCAATTTGATGAAACTTTTCTGGTTCATAATCACAGTCAAGAAAAGAAATTGGATACATAGAAGGATATTCTTTGATAAATCTTTTTTGTTCTTCTTTTCTTTTTTCATATTCCTCTTCTGGTTCAATATTAGGATTATAATAAAAAATGGTAATTGTAAAATATTTTGAAAGATTGGCAATCACCGTAGAAGAACAAGGCGCACAACAAGTATGAAGTAACAATGTTGTTCCTTTAGGAATATTATTTATCATTTCTTTCATTTTTTCATTATAATTTTCATGAAACATAAAACCACCCTACTTAAACTCACTGAAAGATATTTTATCACTTGATGAGTCTAAATACAAGATTCCATGATGCCCTTCTAAGGAAGCATAAATTTCAATATAATTATTTAACTTTTCAAAATTAATTAAATTCACATACACTTGATTTGTATCATTCATTCTTAAAAAAAATCTTGTATCATCAATCATAACATCATTGCTTTTCCACGGTTGATACTCTATCTCATTAATTAGATTTAAAACATCTGGTGAAATAAGCGAAATCTTTTTGATTAATTTTTCATAATAGCTATCGGGAACATAATTTAATAATATTGGAACACCATTTAAAGTATCACTTTCTAATTCTTTGCCATTTGTTAAAACCAAAACATTTTTATTGCGGTTATAAAAAATAGGTTTGGCCTCTTCTACTTGAATAGTTAAAGTTCCTATTAGACTCTTATGAATTTTGACAGAATCAATATAAGGTATGGTAAGAATATCTTTTTTGATTTTACTGGTACTCACTTTAAATAATTTGGGGTAATCTTTTAGACCACTTGCCATAATGATTTCGTTATCAGAAACAAAATCATTTCCTTCAATAATAATATTTTTGGTTTTAATTTCTAAAAGATAAAGAATTGCGATTAAGATAACAAAAAGAAGAAAGAAACATTTGAATACGGCTTTCCATTTTATTTTTTTAATTACTTTCTTCTTTTTCACTTGTATCACCAACTTTTCTGTTCTTGTTCTAAAACAAGATCTACTCCATATTTTTCTTTTACTTTTTCTCGTATTAATTGTATCAAATCTCTAATATCTTTTCCAGTAGCGCCACCTACATTTACAATAAAATTAGCATGTTTCTCACTTACTTTGGCTCCCCCTATTTGATAGGATTTAAGACCTACTCCATCAATATAACGCCAACTAGGCATCTCAGCACTAGGATTTCGAAAAACACTGCCTGCTGATGGGTATTGAAGTGGTTGAGACTCAAATCTTCTTTTTTTTCGGTCTTCAATTAAAAGTTTGGATTCTTCTTTATTTCCTTTTTCAAAGCAAAAGGTAGCTTCAATAATAATGTTTTCAGGATGTTCTTTAAAAAAACTAGTCCGATATCCATAGGAAAGTTCATTTTTGAATTTGGTAATCTCTTTTCCTTGCGAATCTAAATAAGTAACGCTTTCTAAAGAATCAAAAGTACATACTTTATACGCTTCCGCATTGCCAAAAATACATCCCCCAATTGTCCCAGGTATTCCACTTGCCCATTCTAATCCTTTTAAACCATGGTCTAAAATTTCATAAGATAATGCTTGAATCATAACTCCCGCGCCAACAGTCACATGGTTATCATCGATTACTATTTTTGTAAAATCGCCTTCATCTAACTTTACAATTACACCGGGATACTCCGTATCAGATAAAATTACATTTGAGCCATTTCCTAAAATAAAATACGGAATCTTGTTTTCTTTCGCATTTTTTAAAAAAGAACATAATTCATCTTTATTTCTTGGATGAAGCAAATATTTGGTAAAGGTCTCAATTCGATAAGTATTATAAGGTTTTAATGATACATGACTTTCTAAAATTCCAAATGCATTTAAATTCATTTTATCGCCTCCTTTATAGCCAAATAGATTTGATTAGCACTATCCTCCACTTTATTTTCTTTCATATGATGAATAAGTTCACTTCTTTTTATCTCGTTATGCAATAAATCTTCTATCATGGATACAATTTTTTCTTCCGTAACATCTTTTTCTTCTAAAAGCAAAATACATTTTTTATCTGCCAATTCTTTGGCATTATAATATTGATGATTATTTGCTACATTAGGACTAGGAATAATAATTGAAGGTATTTTTAAAGCTAAAATTTCACTTAAAGACCCAGCTCCTGCTCGTGAAATAATCACATCACTAATTTTTAATAATCCTGGTAATTCCTCCATATAAGGAAAAACTTTGACATTTTTAGGGAAATTCTTTCCCTTGGTAAATTCTTCAAAATGAGCTTTTCCCGTAATATACACCACTTCAAATGGTTTATCATTTAAATTTTCTAATATATGACAAAATTTTTCATTTAAAGAACCACTTCCTAAAGAACCAGCTACAATAGTAACTAATTTTTTTCCTTCGGTTAATCCTAAACTTTTCTTTTCTTTTTTAGGAATATGTAACGCCCATGCTCCACAAGGATGTCCTGTATAAATTATTTTACCATTGGTTTTTAAATATTTTTTACTTTCTAAAAATGTGAGTCCGATAATATCAGCATATTTACTAATCATTTTATTACTTTTTCCTGGAATACTATTTTGTTCATGAATAAACGTTTTTATTTTTAACTCATGAGCAGCCTTTAAAACAGGATAAGTTACATACCCTCCTACACCAATCACAACATCAGGTTTAAAATCTAGTAAAATTTTTTTACACTTTTTAATAGCCTTTTGAATCAAAAATATATTTTTTAAATCTAAAAATATATCTTTACTAAATCCATAAATTTCAATTTCTTCATACGGAATTTCTTTTTTGGGAATGATTTCTTTTTCCATTCGATTATGTGTTCCTATATATAGTACTTCTAAATCACTTTCATTTTTTTTAAACTCTTCAATAATTGCTAGAGCTGGGTTAATATGTCCCATGGTTCCTCCAGCAGTGACAACTATTTTCATATGATTCACCTTTGCTTTCTTTATTATACTATATTTTAGGAATTTTTTCTTAAGAACTTTTTATTTCGTGTAAAGAAAACAAAAGTTTCTTAAAATAATTTATTTCTTAGTTTGTTTCATTCATCATATAATTTACTAAGGAGTCTAACGAGTATGAAAAAATCATTTGATAAAATTTTATTTTTTACAGTTATTATCATTGGTATATTTGGAATCATAATGATTTATTCTGCAAGTAGTATATGGGCAGAGTATAAGTTTCATGACTCTTTTCATTTTATCAAAA
Organism: uncultured Bacilli bacterium; assembly: GCA_947594705.1. Taxonomy (GTDB): domain Bacteria; phylum Bacillota_I; class Bacilli_A; order RF39; family UBA660; genus Ventrenecus. The sequence continues at coordinate 7,499 of CANQEG010000051.1, forward strand.
GTCAAAGTATATTTTTTATCATCGGACTTATTCTATGTATTATTATCAGTAAAATCGATGTAAAGTTTTGGTTTCAAAATGCCAATAAAATTTTATTTTTATGTTTTTTACTTTTAGTTCTTGTTTTAATTCCTGGAATTGGAACAATAAGAAATGGTTCCAGAAGTTGGTTTGGAATTGGTGGACTAGGTATTCAACCAAGTGAATTTGCCAAAGTTGGCTTAATTATCTTTGTTTCTAAATATTTAAGTCAAAATCGTAAGGAATTACGAAGTATTAAAAAAGGCGTATTTCCTATTTTGTGCGTGATTGGTCTCTTTTTTATTCTCATTATGTTAGAACCAGATTTTGGAACAGCAATGGTTATTACTTTAACATTAATTAGTTTAATTTTTATTAGTGGAGTCAAAATTTCTTTTTTTATCAAAGTTGGTTTTCTAGGTCTTTTAGGAATTGTGGGACTTATTATTGTAGCGCCTTACCGAATGGCGAGAATCATATCTTTTTTAAATCCATGGAGTGATCCTTTAGGAAGTGGCTTTCAAATTATTCAAAGTTTATATGCAATTGGTCCCGGAGGACTTTTAGGACAAGGATTTTTAAATTCTCATCAAAAACATTTTTATTTACCAGAACCACAAACAGACTTTATTTTTTCGATTATTAGTGAAGAGTTCGGCTTTTTAGGAGTTTTAATCGTTGTTTCTTTTTTCTTCTTTTTGTTTTATCGTTCTCTTAAAATTTCTTTACGTTCTTCGGATTTATTTTCTAAATTTTTAGTGTTTGGACTTTCAATTGAAATCTTAATTCAAGCAACTTTAAATCTTTGTGTTGTAATAGGGTTAATTCCCGTTACTGGCGTTACACTACCCTTCTTTTCCTATGGAGGCTCAAGTTTATTGGTTTCACTTGCTAGTATTGGCATAATTTTAAATGTAAGTAGGAATCATTAATCAGGAAAATATAAAGCAAAATACATAGTTATATTTTCCTACAGGAAAATATAATAACTTTTTCATCCATTTGATTTACAACATTTTAAAAATTTAAACTATACCGAAAAAAATTTAAAGCATTACAAAAGGCAAGAAAATTAATTCTTACCTTTTTTCTTATTTTCTAATATAGCAATTGTTTTTTCATCCCATTCACCATCATAAAATGTATCTATTACTTCTTTAAATAATGGGTCCTCAGATATTTCATAAAACAAAGTCATACAAGATTTTAATTTTAAATTGTCAGGGTATCCAAAAATTTCTAAAACATCTTTATCTTGATGCTTTAATAATGCTTTTGTGATTTTGATTAAACGTTCTTTTAAAAGAGGATTTTCTAAATATGCTTCTGCTTCTTTTGGCCCTTGTATTCCATAATACATGGCAGTATCACTTTCCCCTAATCCAATCAATTGAGGAAAAATATACCACATCCAATGCGTTTCTTTTTGACCATTTTGAATTTCTTCTAAGGCTTTCTCATAAGTATATGCTTGGGCATTTAAAAATCGATTTAAATGAAACATTATAGCCATACT
>CANQEG010000052.1 GCA_947594705.1 uncultured Bacilli bacterium
TTTTATATCATACCTTTGTTTGAAAGTCAAGCTTCAAAACCATTCAAAAAAGAAACCAAGTGTTTCCTTGATTTCTAATTCATACTTCGTTTAAACATTCTTTCTAAATCATAAATACTAAATTTGATAATTGTTGGTCTGCCATGAGGACAATTGTAAGGATTATCACAAGCACATAATTCATTTAATAATTCTTCTTGGGCTTCGTGAGAAATATGCATATTTGCTTTAATAGACATTTTACATGCTAAGGTAATCGCGATAGATTCATTAAATTTTACTCGATCAAACCCTGAAAGTCCTCCAATAATTAAATCGAGGATTCTACGAATACTTTCTTCTTCATGCCCTTCTAATAACCAAGTAGGATGACTTTTAAATATAAAAGTATTGACACCAAATTCTTCTATGCCAAAGCCCATTTCTTTTAAAATTGCTTCATTTTCTTTCACTTTCAAAAATTCACTTTGAGAAAGTTCTATTGTAATAGGAAATAATAATTCTGTTGTACTTACTTGTTTTGATTTTAAATGAGCCATATTTCTTTCATAATTAATTCTTTCTTGAGCAGCATGTTGATCTATTAAAAAGACTCCACTTTCATTTTCAGCAATGATATACGTTCCATGTGCTACTCCAACAGGGTATAATTTCAACTCTTTCATTTCAGGATTTACTACCGTAGCTTCTTTTTCTTCCTCTAAAGCTTTAAAATCCATAGTAGTTTGAATACTAGGAACATATTCCTCACTTTCTTCTTTGACCATGGTATTTACAATTTCCTCTTTTATTGGATTACTTTCGGGAATTCTTTCAGGAGCTGAAGGAATTAATAAATTTTGATACAAAGCATTTTTTAATGTATTTACAATTAATTCTGTTAAAATTTCCATTTTAGATAATTTAATATCTTGTTTGGTAGGATGAATATTTACATCCACTAAAGTAGGATCGGTATTGATTTTTAATACGACAATAGGAAACTTAATATCAGGTTTATATGTATAATAGGCATCATTAATGGCTTTGTTAATTTCAAAGTTTTTTACCACTCGGTCATTTACAAAAGTAATCATGTGATTGCGGTTACTTTTTAAAATCTCTGGTTTACAAATATACCCATATAAATCAAAGTCATCATTAGAAGCTTTTACTTCAATCATTTTAGAAGAAACACTTACCCCATATATTTCATGAATCGTCTTTTTTAAATCCCCGCTGCCACTCGTTTTTACAATTACATGATCTTCATGAAATAAGGAAAAAGAAATTTTGGGATGAGATAGAGCAAGTCGTTCCACAAAAGAAACACAACTTTGAAGTTCAAACGCATCACTTTTTAAATATTTTAATCGAGCCGGAGTATTATAAAAAAGATTGGTAACTTTGATAGAAGTTCCTTTTTTTAATGGAGCTTTTTCATTTATTAAAGTTTTGCCACCTTCCATAATAATATGTGTTCCAGTATCCCCATCACTGGTTTTTAATTCTACACGGGAAACACTCGCGATCGATGGAAGTGCCTCTCCTCTAAACCCTAACGTATCAATAAAAAACAAATCATCATCTTTATATATTTTACTAGTAGCATGTCTTAAAAAGGCTAAGGAAGCATCTTCTTTACTCATTCCTATTCCATTATCAATCACTTCAATCAGTTTTTTTCCACCTTCTTCTAATCGAATAATAATATTAGAAGATTCTGCATCAATACTATTTTCACAAAGTTCTTTGACAATAGAAGAACATTTTTCTACTACTTCTCCGGCCGCAATTTTATTGGCTAAATTTTCATCCATTACTTTAATTTTACTCATGTATTTCACCTCCAAAAAGAATGAGAAAGAGAAACATTTTCTTTTTTAATTCCATAGATTGTTACTGTATTTTTCTTTTTAAAATAGCCAAAGCCAACTCCTTTAATAAATAGAAAAGATTGTTCTTCTATCAAAAGGGAAAATGATTTTTTCTCTAACAGCAATTGATTTTTGGCATAGACTTTTTCGATGTTTAAATTTTCACTTCCATACCAAACAAAGCTTCCTTCTTCTTCAAAAGACAAACGAATTTTATTTTGAATTAAGAGATTTGCTTCTTTTTTAAAAGGAATATTTTTTGGTTTGATTTCTTTTTTCACATTTGATAAAAATAATACTTCTTTTTCTTCGACTAAATGATACCATAATCCGGGAGTATCATAAATTTTCACTTGATTTGGAAATTCTATTTTTATAAAATCTAAAGTCGTATTGGGCATTTCACTTACGGTTAATAATTTTTTGTTTGTTTCTTCTTTTATCATTTGATTTAATAAACTACTTTTTCCCGCATTGGTAATTCCTACAAAAAAAATAGGATTTAATTTTCTTTCTTGGATTTCTTTTTGGATTCTACGACTACTTTTTTCATGAACAAATATAATTGATTCTTGAATATGGTAATTTTGTTTTAACCAAGTTTTTATTTTTAAAAGAGAGATACTTTTAGGAATACAATCTACTTTACTTACGACAAATACTTTAGGAATAGTAATTTGTTGATAAAAAGAAATTGCTTCTTCATGTAAATTTAAAAAATCAACAAAATAAAATACGGTTCCTTTTTTCTTATTTATTTTCTGAATGATATTGGTAGTATCTTTGGTTACAAACGCATTTTCAAAATCACGATAATGAATCATACGATAGCAACGCATACAATATTCCATTGTTTCATCTTTTACATAGCCTAACTTTTTTTCTTCTTTACTTTGTAGGGTAACACCACATCCGATACACTTCTTAGTCATAATACTCCCCTTTTTTTAAAAGTTCTCTTTTTTGAAAACGATGATAGATTACTTTTTCAATCATTCGATTTAATTTGGTAATACTTCTGTCTTTCTTACTAATTGGATTTACTAAAATACTGGTAAACCCCATTCGATTGGCTCCAAAAATATCTGTAAGTAATTGATCTCCTACACAAGCAATTTCAGTATCTTTAAAAGAATATATTTTCATTATTTTTTCATATTTTCGCTTACTTGGTTTATGAGAATGAAAAGAAGAATCCACATTACATTTTTCTTTAAAAGGTGTCACTCTTTTTTTTGAAGAATTAGATAAAATAATTGCTTTTAATCCTAAATCTTCCAAATATAAAAATAAGTCCATAAGCTTCTTATCAGGAACAGTAATATCTAAAGGCGCTAAAGTATTATCTAAATCAAATAAAAGGCAACGAATTCCTTGACTTTTTAATTTTTCATAATCAATATCATAAATACTTTTTTTATATATATCTGGTCTAAATTGCTCCATAAGCCACCTCTATCTAAGTATACCATGAATTTCCAAAAAATTTTAAAAAAACTAAACATTTTTTTCTAACATTCTCTATTTTTTTATAAAAATGAAAAAGAATGATTTTCTATTTTTTACATACATTTAATTAAGGTGATGTATAAATGTTTTTTCTTTCTTTATTAAAACAAATGCTTTTTTTTACCGGAAGTTATTCCAATCAAGTTTTTCCGGAACCATTAAGTGAAGAAGAAGAAAAAGAATGCATTATAAAAATGCAAAATGGAGATGAAATGTCCCGCAATAAATTGATTGAACACAACTTACGTTTGGTCGCGCATATTGTCAAAAAATTTGAAGTCAATGCTGAAGATACAGATGATTTAATTGGAATTGGAACGATTGGGTTAATTAAAGGAGTGGATTCTTTTCAATTTGATAAAAATATTCGCCTTACTACGTATGTTGCTAAATGCATTCAAAATGAAATTTTAATGTATTTTCGAAGTGTAAAAGGAGAACATGTAAAAAATGTTTCTTTAAATGATTCTATTGGTTTTGATAAAGATGGAAATGAAATTAGTTTGATGGAAGTAATCAAAGATAATTCTATAGATTTTGCGAATATGTTACAAACGAAAGATGATTTGCTCCTTGTAAATGAATATTTAAAAGTTTTAAATAAAAGAGAAAAAGAAATTTTAGTAAAACGATATGGTCTTATGAATCAAAAAGAAATGACCCAAAAAGAAATTGCCAGTGAACTTCATATTTCTCGTAGTTATGTTTCTCGGATTGAAAAACGAGCGTTAACCAAAATTTTAAAAGAATTTATGAAACAAAAAAAACAATATTAGTGCTTTTCTAATATTTTTTTTATTCCCGGAAATTTAGAAAATTCTGTCGGATACAAAGGTTCATAGTAAAAAAGGGCATCCTCTTTCATTTCTTCCGTTTCAACATTTTTAATCATGTTATTTTCACAACAACAAGAAAGCAATTCAAAATGAGAACATTCAATTCCAATAAATGGTTTTACATTTTCAAATTTTGATGATAAAAACAAAGAATTTTGAATCGTACATCCATTCATTTCAATTACTCCCAAAGGACTTGAATACATAGAAGGTATTGTATGACTCATTCCTAAAAATCCTCCAATTACAGTACAATTTTCACCATGGAATGTACAGTTTTTGATATTTAAATCATATATTTTTAAACTTCCATAAGGATGTATATAAGAAAATAATCCCATAAACTTAGAAGAACTGATAATATTTGAATTTATAATAGAAAAATGATTTCCTAAAACAATCATTGTACCAGTAAAGTTTTTTAATTCTATACTTGGTATATTTTCATTCATTATTCCATTTTTAAAAATTACTACAACTACTTCATCAGTAAAATTTTCACATTTTTTTAAATCATAAGCTTGATAAATAGATACAATTTCATCCACGACTAAAAGATTCATCTCATTGATATCAAATTTTTCTAAAGGGATTCCTTTTTTTACTATGAGCTTATGATAATTTCCAATCACTTTTATTTTTTTATTTCTTATATTTGCTTTTTCTAAAACAATATCTTGTTCTAAATAAACTGTAACTTCTTCATTCTCATAAGTATTTAAAACTTCTTTTAATTCGTTTTCCTTTTTGATATGAAAAGATAGAACTTTAGGAATATATTCAAATCGGACATTAGTAAGAGGATCTATTTGAATAGATACTTTTGTAGCGTCTTCAAAAAAATAATTTCTTTTGGTATTAGGTCTCACGTTTATTTTAAATACACGCATTTTTTCTTTTTCTTCAAAGCTTAACATTAGACTTCCTTTAAATTGTTTTAAAGAAATCGCATCCATTTGAAAAGAAGATATTTCTTTTGCAAATTTTACAAAAACCATATCATTCCCATTTAAATTTTTTAATTTATTAAAATCTCCCTTATTCTTAATATCTATTCTTCTCATATAACTTCTCCACTAATTATTTTATTCTACACTATAATATTCCAAAAAGAAAGAGAAAATGAATGAATTTATTTTAGAAAAGGAAATATTTATTCTCCAGTATACCAATCTTCACTAGCCCAAGAAGTATGAGTTGGTTTATTTAATTTTTCAGAACAACTTAAAAACATATCATCAATTCTAGCACCATCTTTATGAATAAATTGATTTCCATATTCAATATGAGTTAAAGTAGAATCATTCTCAAACATATTACTCATATCTGTTACTTGACTGGTGTCAAATGATTCTGGTAAGTTTAATTCTGTTAATGAACTCATTCCTGAAAACATAGAATTCATATCTGTCACTTTACTTGTATCAAAATTTCCTTGAGATAAATCTATTGTTTCTAATGAACTCAATCCATAAAACATGCGCCTCATATTTGTTACTTTACTAGTGTCAAATGACTCTGGTAAATTTAATTCTGTTAATGAACTCATTTCTGAAAACATAAAACTCATATCGATTACTTGCCTTGTATCAAAATTTCCTTGAGATAAATCTAATGTGGTAAAAGAGGTATCAGAAAACATACCATACATATTGGTTACTTGACTGGTATCAAATGATTCTGGTAAATTTAATTCTGTTAATAAACTTATTCCAGAAAACATAGCCCTCATGTCGGTTACTTTACTAGTATCAAATTGATTGCCTAATTCTAATGTTTCTAATGAATTCATTCTATAAAACATAGAATTCATATCAGTTACATTACTTGTATCAAAATTACTTTGAGATAAATCCAATGCAGTTAATGCCATCATATTTTCAAACATATTACTCATATTTGTCACTTGACTGGTATCAAAATGATTCCCTAAATTTAATGTAGTTAATGAAATCATTTCAGAAAACATATTGCTCATATCTGTTACTTTACTAGTATCAAATTTTTCCCCTAATGTTAAAGTTGTTAAAGTTTCCATATAAGTAAACATCTCACTCATATTTGTTACATTTCTTGTATCAAAATTACTTTGAGATAAATCTAATGTTTCCAATGCACTCGTATAAGAAAACATATTGTTCATATTCGTTACTTTACTTGTATCAAATTGATTGCCTAAATTTAATATAGTTAAACCAGTAGTAGAAAACATATAACTCATATCTGTTACATTACTGGTATCAAAATTACTGTTAGATAAATCTAATGTTGTTAGTGCATACATATTAGAAAACATATTGCTCATATTCGTTACTTGACTGGTATCAAAATTTTCTAAACCTTCTATTGTTGTTACGTTATAAAAATTGTCAAATAAATATGAACTATCATAATTTGCTATAACATTTCCATCTGCTTGAATATAGGCTGTATACGTACCCTCGTCTCCATTGGATACTAAATAGCTCATAACACTTTCATCATCATAATCACTTTCATCAAAATGCAGTTCTGTTTCATGATGATTATCTAATGTATTTTCAAATACTATTTGGGTAATTTGGTCTTTATATCTCCACATTCCTTCATAGTCGCCCGTATGATAATCGCCATCACCCTCAAAAATATTATGATCATCAGCTATTTTTCTTATCATGTTTTTTACTTGTACTCTATATGCAGAATTAATTGTTACTTTTCCTTTCCATTCGGCATTCGTTGTTTTTTTACCACTTTCTGTTTCTAATGGCGTTTCTTCATCTAAATATAAATACATACTGAAATCTTTGGTTGCTCCTTTGTCTATTGTAAAATTATATAAATTGTAAGCATCTATGGAATTATTAAGCAATTTATTATCATTTTTTGGATTTGCTGTTACTTTATAATGTTCATTATCTTCATCATCATATTCAGGAGTATTTAATACAGGTCTTACATACTTAATATAATCTTCTTTTCCTTCATAAAGAATTACATCTACCCATTCATCATCTAGTTTATTTTCTCCTTCTATTGGTAATGTTTCTAAATTAATCGATAAATCTGCTTTACTATTACATTCATTTTTTATGGTAAAATGATATGGTATTTTGCTTGCAAAAAATGATTCTTGTTCTTCTTCTGTCATTGGATAAGCATTTTGTAAGCTTATAGCGTTTTCATCTGTAAAATCTAATTTTAAACAATCAGTATAAACTAAGTTCTCATCTGTTTGTTTTAATGTTATTTGCCAAAATGCATAAGAAAGTCCTATTAAAGTTAATGTAAAAATACATAATCCTAGAATCAATAAAGTTTTCTTTCTTTTTTCCATATACTCTTACCTCTCATTCTTATTATGTTTATACAATGTCATTATTATGTCACGATTTTATTTTATAACTATATAGTTATGATTTCAAGAAACACCTAAAAAAATTACTATCTTTACAATAGTAATTCTAGCATTAATACCCCCCCCCCATTTCAATTTATTTTATTTGTGAAATGGAAAGTTTGACATTTTTTTACATTAATATTTTTCATCTATTTCATCAATAACTTCTAATTCGCTTTCTACTATACTTCTAAATCTTCTTTTGAAAGCTATAATTCTTAATCTTAAGTTTTCACCATCTGCTTCTAATTGTTCCGCTTTTAATAAAGCTTCATTTACAATTCGAGAAGCATTTTTCTTAGCTTCATCTATAATTGTTTTTGATTCATCTCTTGCTACTTTTTTAATTTGATTTGAGGCATCTTCTGCAACCATTAGGGCTTTGTTTAATGTTGTTTCCATATTTTGATATTGAATTAATTTTTCTTTTAAAGAAGTAATTTCTTCATCTCTTTTTTTTAAATTATTTAACATGCTTTCATATTCTTTCGCTACTTCACTTACAAAACGATTTACTTCTTCTTTACGATACCCATATACACTTGTACTAAACTTTTTCAAAGTCCCACCTCTTTACTAGCAAGTTTTTTTATTTTTTAATACTCAAAATCCTCTTCTTCTTTTTTCTCAACTTTTTCTGTATCATCTGTTATTTTTCCTTGAATGTTAACATTCTTTGGTGTACAAAGATAAATTCCAACACCAATTTTTTGCATGGTTCCTCCAATGGAATATACACATCCCGATAAAAAATCTATAATTCTTTTTGCTTGAGCTGAGGTTACTCTTTTTAAATTCACTACAACGCTATTTCTATTTTTTAAATGGTCGGCGATTTGTTGAGATTCTGAATAAGCTCTTGGCTCTAATAAAATCATTTTATTTCCATTTTTATCAGCATCTTTTAAAGCTTCTTGTTCACTCATATTATAATATTCATCTTCATTTGTACCACGACTCTCATCTTCATCTGTAAACCATTTTTTTAATTTACTCATTGCCATTGCAACACCCTCCAGTTTCTATCTATTATTCATTTTAGCAAAAACTTTTTATTTTTTCAATTCCTTTTCCGATGATTTCTAAAAAAATTGTAACTATTCAGACTAAGACATACTAAAACGAGGGCATATTAAGTAAATGGCTCTCTTTTTAGTTAAATAAAAT
>CANQEG010000053.1 GCA_947594705.1 uncultured Bacilli bacterium
TTTGCATAAAAAAACTTGCAGATTTTAAAAATTGGTATATTTTGCCATTTATTTTGTCATATTTTGTCGAATGTTCTTTTTCTTCTATTTTTGTAATTTCTTTCATATATTTTTTTAGGTGATTTGAATTCATGGAAGAATATGGACTAAAGGATGCAGAAGTAGAAGTACAAAGAAAAAAATATGGAACCAATCGTTTAACTCAAATAAAAACAAAAAGTTTTTTTCATTTACTTTTAGAGTCTTTAGGAGACCCAATTATTAAAATTTTATTAATTGCGTTGGCTGTAAAAGTTGTCTTTTTATTTCGAGATTTTGATTGGTTTGAAACATTAGGAATTTTGATTGCTATTTTTTTGGCATCTTTTATTTCTTCTATTAGTGAATATGGAAGTGAAGAAGCTTTTAAAAAATTACAAGAAGAATCGGAAAGCATTAAAGTGAAAGTAAAAAGAAATGGAAAAGTAAAAGAAATTGCTATTGAAGATGTTGTTGTTGGTGATATTGTTTTACTTACAAGTGGCGATGTTATCCCAGCAGATGGAATATTAATAAATGGAGTTTTAAGTGTGGATGAATCTAGATTAAATGGGGAATCTAAAGAACAGAAAAAGACACCTAATAAAAATGAAAATACGTTATTAAGAGGTTCCGTAATTTATGAGGGAAATGGTGTTTTAAAGGTTTTAAAAGTAGGGGATGAAACTATATATGGCTCTTTAGCTAAAGAAGTTCAAGAAAAAGAACCAATTAGTCCTTTAAAAATTCGGTTGCGGGGACTTGCCAAAATTATTAGTCGAATTGGTTATATTGGAGCAATTTTAGTAACGTTTTCTTATTTATTTTCGGTCATAGTTATTGATAATCATTTTGATATGAATGCAATTATGAATACTTTAACAAACTTTAGAGTAATGGCCGATCATTTTATTTATGCTTTAACTTTATCGGTAACGATTATTGTTGTCGCGGTTCCTGAAGGACTTCCGATGATGATTACATTAGTGTTATCAAGTAATATGAAAAGAATGTTAAAAAGTAATGTATTGGTAAGAAAATTAGTAGGAATAGAAACAACAGGTTCTTTAAATATTTTATTTACCGATAAAACTGGAACTTTAACCAAAGGAAAATTGGAAGTAATCGATATTGTAAGTGGTGAGTTTTTACATTTTCCTAATGAAAAAAGTACTTTAAAATACCCAAAATATGCTTCTATGTTAGAAAAAAGTTTGGTTTGGAATAATCAAAGTTTTATGGGTGAAAAAAATGTTATAGGAGGCAATTCAACAGACCGTGCCTTACTTTCTTTTTATAAAAATCCGAATATGAAAAAAGAAGTCATAGAAAGTATTCCATTTAATAGTAAAATAAAATATTCGGCAGTTACAGTAAAAGAGGAAGGAAGAGTGCTTACTTTTATAAAGGGAGCGAGTGAAATAATTTTACCAAAATGTACTCGAATGTTATTACAAAATGGGGAAGAAAAACCCTTTTTAAATAAAAAACAAATAGAAAGAGAAGTAAGTGAGTTTACCAAAAAAGGATGTCGAGTGTTATCTTTAGCGTTTTCACATGGAAATTCTTTAGATTCATGCACTTTTATAGGAATTGTAGCCATTAAAGATGATTTAAGAAAAGAAGCCAAAAAAGGAGTTGAATTAATACAAAATGCCGGCATTCAAGTTGTAATGATTACAGGAGATGCCAAAGAAACTGCAGCTTCTATTGCCAAAGAAGTGGGAATATTAAAATATTCTCAAGATTTAGTTTTAACAAGTAAAGAATTAAATCAATATTCGGAAAGTGAATTAGAAGAGATGCTTCCGCATATTAAAGTTATCGCGAGAGCCTTACCACAAGACAAAAGTAAATTAGTCAAAATCGCCGAACGAAAGAATTTAGTTGTTGGTATGACTGGAGATGGTGTAAATGATGCTCCGGCTTTAAAAAAAGCCAATGTGGGATTTGCCATGGGAAGTGGTACCGAAGTTGCGAAAAATGCAAGTGATATTGTAATATTAGATGATAATATTTTATCGATTAGTAAAGCAATTCTTTATGGTAGAACTATCTTTAAGAGTATTCGAAAATTTATAGTTTATCAATGTACTTGTAATTTTGTTGCCTTATTTTTATCTATTATTGGTCCTTTTATTGGGGTAAATACACCGATTACAATTATTCAAATGCTTTGGATTAACATGATTATGGATACTTTTGCGGGTCTTGCCTTTTCTTATGAACCAGCTTTAGAAGAAACTATGAATGAAAAACCAAAAGATAAGAATGAACCTATTATGAATGCTTATATGTATTCTGAAATTATTTTTACTGGTTTTTACTCCGCTTTTCTATGTTTGTTTTTTCTAAAATCTCCATGGATTAAAGCATTAATAAGAACAGGGGAAAATATGAAATATTTTATGACAGCTTACTTTGCATTGTTTATCTTTATTGGAATTTTTAATGCTTTTAATGCTAGAACTCATCGTTTAAACATTTTAGCCCATTTAAAAGAAAATATTGTCTTTTTGTTTACTTTTTTATTTATATTAGTAGTTCAAATTATTTTAATTTATAAAGGTGGAAGTGTATTTCGGACTTTTGGACTTACGCCATTTGAACTTTTCTTTGTTTTTCTTTTATCATTCACGGTCATTCCGATGGATTTCATTAGAAAACTATATATGAAGAAAAAGAAACTGTCTTTAGGATGTTAAATTTTTGAAAAAAGAGCAAAAACTTGTTCTTTTTTTGACATTTTTTGACTTTTAAAACTTTACGATAATTTACTTTTTATGTTATACTTTAAAAAGGTGAATAGATATGGCAAAAGAAAACTATGATGAACATTCAATAAAAATATTAGAAGGATTAGAAGCAGTTAGAAAACGTCCCGGAATGTATATTGGTTCTACCGATAAAAGAGGAATGCACCATTTGGTTTGGGAAATAGTCGATAATGCCATTGATGAAATTATTAATGGGTATGGAGATTATATTAAAATTCTTCTTCATAAAGATGGCTCAGTCACAATTGCTGATAATGGTCGAGGAGTTCCAATTGGAATGCATGAAAGTGGTAAAAGTACTCCTGAGGTCATTTATACAGTTTTACATGCGGGTGGAAAATTTGAAAATTCAGGGTATAAAGTATCAGGAGGTCTTCATGGTGTCGGTGGCTCTGTTGTAAATGCCTTATCTACTAAAATGGATGTGGTGATTTACCGAGAAGGAAAAATCAGTCAAATTAAATTTAAAAATGGTGGGATTGTCGATAGTCCTTTAAAACAGATTGGGGAATCCAAAAAAACAGGAACGATTGTTACCTTTTTACCAGATAAAGAAATTTTTAAAAATTGTAATTTTTCTTTTACAACTATTTGTGAAAGAATGCAAGAAAGTGCCTTTTTACTTTCTAATGTAACTATCGAAGTCATTGATGAAGAAGATAATTTAAGTGCCAAATATCATTATGAAAATGGAATTGTTTCGTTTGTAGAATATATGAATGAAAATAAAACGACACTTCATAAAGTAATTCATTTTGATAATACCAAAAATGAAATTGAAGTAGATATTGCTATGCAGTATACAGATTCTTATAATGAACAAATTTTATCATTTGTAAATAATGTCAAAACAAGTGATGGCGGTTCTCATGAAGTTGGCTTTAAAACAGGACTTACCAAAGCATTCAATGATTATGCCAAAAATAACAATTTTCTAAAAGGAAAAGAAGGGTTAGATGGTTCTGATGTAAGAGAAGGACTTTCAGCCATTATCTCGGTGAAAATTCCGGAACATTTATTACAATTTGAAGGCCAAACCAAAGGAAAATTGGGAACACCAGAAGCACGAAATGCTGTGGAAAGTGTAACGTATGAAAATTTAAAATTTTTCTTAGAAGAAAATAAAGAAATAGCTTTAAATATTTTAGAAAAAGCCCAAAAAAGTAAATTAGCTAGAGATGCGGCCAGAAAAGCAAGAGAACAAGTAAGAAAAGGGGGCGGCAAGAATAATAAAGAAAAACTTGTTGGTGGAAAACTTGTGAAAGCAACAGGAAAAAATTATTCGCAAAATGAATTATTTTTGGTTGAGGGTGATAGTGCAGGTGGTTCCGCAAAAACTTGTCGAAATAGGGAAACCCAAGCTATTTTACCTCTTCGTGGTAAAGTATTAAATTGTGAAAAAGCTTCTCAAAATGATATTGATGCGAATCAAGAATTAAAACAAATTGAATATGCCATTGGCGCAGGTCTTGGCCAAAACTTTGATTACACGGAAAGTAATTATGGAAAAGTCATCATTATGACTGATGCCGATGTCGATGGCTCTCACATTCAAATACTACTCATTACATTTTTCTATCGTTTTATGAGACCTTTAATTGAACAAGGAATGCTTTATATAGCCACACCTCCATTGTATTCCATTGAAACAAGTAAAGGAAAAGAATATATTGCAACTGATGAAGAATTAGAAGAAATGAAAAAAGGTAAAAGTAACTTAAAAGTCCAACGATTCAAAGGACTTGGGGAAATGGATGCCAAAGAGTTATATGAAACTACTATGGATCCTCAAAATAGAAGGTTACTTAGAGTCAATTTGACTGATGCTGCTTTAGCGGAGAAAAGAATTCATGTTTTGATGGGGGATGAAGTTGCTCCACGAAAAGAATGGATTAATGAAAATGTAGATTTTACATTAGAGGATGATTTTAGGAAGTGATTTTTGTGAAAGAAAAAGTATTATATGAAAATCAGTTCTTTGAATTTATAGAACAGGAAAAAGAATTTTTAGTGGAGAATGAAAAGAAAAATGTTCTTTTAAGATTTGTAAGAAGGTCCCCAGGAGTTCGAGCACTCATTATCAATCCGCAAAATCAAATTTTACTTTCTTATGAATATCGTTATGATTTAGAATGTTTTGATTATCGTTTACCTGGAGGAAAAGTTTTTGATTCTCTAAAAGAGTATCGGAAGTCTTTACAAGAAAATACAATTTTAGAAAATGCTATGAAAGCTGTAATAAAAGAGACCCAAGAAGAAGTAGGATTAAAACTAAAAAACCCCGAACTTTTTTGGGTGAGTAAAGCAGGAACTTCTGTTCATTGGGATTTATATTATTATGTCGTAAAAGACTATCAAATTCTTGAAAAACAATCATTAGAAGAAAATGAAGTAATCAGTGGTTTTGTTTGGAAAAGTTTTGAAGAAGTAAAAGAAATGTGTATGAATCATGTAATACATGAAGAAAGAACGATTGGTGTTTTACTTTCTTATATATTAAAGAATGGGTGAGTTTATGGCAAAAAAAGAAAAAACAATTGTAGAAAAAATATTTGATTATAGTTTAGAAGAAATCATGGAAAGTGGCTTTGGAAGATATTCAAAAGAAATCATTCAAGAAAGAGCATTACCAGATGTAAGAGATGGATTAAAACCAGTCCAAAGAAGAATATTATATGCTATGTACTTATTCCATTACACTCATGATAAACCACATCGTAAAAGTGCCAAAGCAGTTGGTGATATTATGGGAAATTTCCATCCTCATGGAGATTCTTCGATATATGATGCGATGGTAAGAATGAGTCAAAAATGGAAAATGCGCGAAGTATTTATAGATATTCATGGAAATAATGGTTCTATTGATGGCGATGGTCCAGCCGCGATGCGTTACACAGAAGCGAGACTTTCTAAAATTGCTGAAACAATGATGGATTCTATTAAGAAAAATACAGTAGAAATGACTTATAATTTTGATGATACCGAATTAGAGCCAACGGTTTTACCTGCTGGATTTCCTAATCTATTAGTAAATGGTTCAACCGGAATTTCTGCCGGATATGCTACCAATATACCTACACATAATTTAAGTGAAGTAATAGATGCGACAATAAAAAGAATTGAAGAACCAAATTGCCGGTTAGAAACGATTATGAAAATTGTTCCGGGTCCTGATTTCCCAACTGGGGGTGTCATTGAAGGAAAATCTGGTTTGATAGAAGCTTATACAACTGGAAAAGGAAAAGTAGTAGTCAAAGCCAAAACGGAAATTGTGGAAGAAAAAAATAAAAAACAAATTATTGTTCATTCAATTCCTTATGAAGTTGTGAAAGAACAACTGATGAAAAAAATTATTGATATTAAAGTAGATAAAAAAATTGAAGGTATCAGTGATGTTACCGATGAATCCGATGAAGAAAACATGGCTCGTATTGTGATTGATTTAAAAAGTAATGCCAATGCTGAACTTATATTAAATTATTTACTAAAAAATACCGATTTACAAATTAATTATAATTTTAACATGGTGGCTATTGTCAATCGCCGTCCTAAATTAGTTGGAATATTAGATATTTTAGATGCCTTCATAGCTCATCAAAAAGAAGTGGTTCGAAGAAGATGTGAATTTGATTTAGAACATGCGAAATTAAGATACCATATTTTAGAAGGTCTTATGAAAGCCATTAGCATTTTAGATGAAGTCATCGCGACCATCAGGGCTAGTAAGAATAAAGCAGATTCTATTGACAATTTATGTAAAAAATTTGCTTTCACTTATGAACAAGGAAAAGCAATTGTAGAATTACAACTTTACCGTTTAAGTAATACAGATATTGAAGAAATCAAAGCAGAAATGGAAGAATTAAAGAAAAATATGAATATTTGGACTCAAATTCTTGAAAATGAAGAAGCATTAAAACATGTCATGAAAACGGAATTACGTTTATTAAAGAAGGAATATGGTAATCCTAGAAGAACGGAAGTAAAAGATGAAGTGACTGAAATTAAAATAGATATGAAAAGTATGATTCCAAAAGAAAAAGTTGTCGTAGTCGTGACCAAAGAAGGCTACTTAAAACGCGTAAGTAGTAAAGCTTATCTTGCCAATAATGAAATTCCGGGAATGAAACCGGGAGATTATATGACCAACTTATTTGATGTAACAACACTTGACCATATTTTACTATTTACAAACTTAGGAAATTATATTTTCTTACCAGTCCATAAAATACCAGAAGGAAAATGGAAAGATTTAGGGAAACATATTAGTAATTTAGTGAGTATGAGTCCGGAAGAAAAAGTCATTGCTTCATTCATTTATGATAAAAATGAAGAATTAGTAAGCGTAACGAAACTTGGAATGATTAAAAGAACCAAGGCAAGTGAATATGAAGTTTCAAGAACAAATAAAGCAATGATTTCTATGAAATTAAAAGAAAATGATGAAGTGGTATCTGTTATCATAGCCAAAAAAGAACTTTTAGTGGTTTCTAAAAATGGTTATTATTGTCGTTTCAAAAAACAAGAAGTTCCTTTGGTTGGTGTCCGTGGTTCCGGAGTGAAAGCAATTTCTTTAAAAGAAGATGAAGTTTCTATTTTATGTACTTTTTCAGATGAAGAATATGTGACTTTATTTACAAATCAAAAAACAGCGAAAAGAATCAAAATCACAGATTTTATTGAAACAGGAAGAGCCAAAAGAGGAAGTACTCTAGTAAAAAAAGTAAAAAGCGTTTCTTATGAAGTTTTAAAATGTTTCATAACCGATAGTAAAACTATTCTTTCTTATATTACTGAAGAAGGACAAAAAGAAATTAAAAATAGTGAAATTCCAATTATGGATTTGGCAAGTACAGGTTCAAATATTACAAAGAAAAATATCATTGATGTTTTAGAATTTGTAGAACTTACAGGATTAAATGAATCAGAAAAAAAAGAAAGTGAAGCAGAACAAATTAATTTTCAATTAGATGATTTTAAATTATAAAAATAAAAAATCATTTACTAGCATAAAAATTAGTAGGTGATTTTTTTATGAATAAAAAAGAAGAATTCAAAGCATTTGCTAAATTACATCCTGAACTAGTAAACTATGTCAAAGATGGCAATATGTCTTGGCAAAAATTTTATGAAATTTATGATATTTATGGTGAAGATGGTAATGCGTGGAGTCCTTATTTAAAAAAAACTAGTTCAAATACAACAGATGCAATGGGAGCAATTTCAGAAAAAATAAAAAATATTGATATGAATTCTATTCAAGAACATATTAAAACTGCTCAGAAAGCCTTAAGTTTAGTAAGTGAACTTACGGGAAAAAGTGAAACAACTTCTCCTTTAACCGCGACTGTTCCTAAAGTTCCAAGACCTATTAATCAGTTTTTTGAGGATTAGAGTATGGAATTAGATTTACAAAAAAAGATTTTAGAAGACCCTAAAATGTATGCCCATTTAAAAGAAAATTCTTATTGGATAAAATTGTTAAATAGAGATGCCAATAACTATAAAGAATTTACAGAAAAAATGAAAGAAATTTATCATGAAAGAACTACCGATAAAATAAGTGACGCAATTGATAATATGGACATTATTAGTAGTGTTTTAATGTCTTTAAAATAGCATTAAAAAAACAGAAAGTATTTCATTTCTGTAATTTTTCTAAGTCTTCTTTAGATAACCCTGTGATACTCATGATTTCTTCTAAATCATAGTCTTTCTCTAACATGGATTTCGCAATCTTTTTCGTACCTTGTTTCATTCCACGTTCTTCGCCTTGTTTCATTCCTTCTTTTTTGGCAAGAGCTACTCTAGTATTGAAAAGAAGTTCTCTGTCTTGTTCTTCAGTGAGAGTTCTAGTAAAAGAACCAT
>CANQEG010000054.1 GCA_947594705.1 uncultured Bacilli bacterium
AGCAGGAGCAATATGAACAATACCAGTACCATCACTCATCGTTACATATTCATCACAAGTGACATAAAAAGCTTTTCCCGGCACCTCAATACTCGGGATTAATTGCTCATATTCTACATATTCTAAGTCTTTTCCTAAATACGTTTCTAAAATTTCTGCTTCATCCCCTAAAATCGTTGTAAGAAGGGATTTTGCCAAAATAAATTTCATTCCTTTTGATGAGGCTAAAACATATTCTTCATGTGGGTTTACACATAAAGCGACATTACTTATGAGAGTCCATGGAGTCGTTGTCCAAACCAAAAAGTAAGCATCCATATCTTTTCTTTTAAAAGGAACAATGACTGTAGTGGCATCCACTTCTTTATACCCTTGAGCAACTTCATGAGAAGCAAGTCCTGTTCCGCATCTTGGACACCAAGGCATAATTTTGACACCTTCATAAAATAACCCACTGTCAAAAAACTTCTTTAAAATATACCATTCTGTTTCAATGTAATTATTGTCATACGTAATATAGCGATTATCTAAATCAATAAATTGGCCCATTTCTTCGGTTAATTTTCGAAATTGTTTTTCATTTTCCCAAACAGTTTCCTTACATTTTTCATTAAACTCTTTAATTCCATAAGCTTCAATATCATTTTTTCCAGAAAAACCTAATTGTTTTTCTACTTGTACTTCTACGGGTAGTCCATGTGTATCCCAACCAACTTTTCTAAGTACTTTATGTCCTTTCATAGTTTGATATTTACAAAACGTATCTTTTAAAAATTTGGCAACCATGTGATGAAGTCCAGGCATTCCATTTGCCGTAGCAGGTCCATCATAAAATACCCAGTTATCTTTTCCTTCGCGATTTTGAATGGTTTGATTTAAAATATCTTCTTTTTTCCAAGTTTCTAAAATACTTTGCTCTACTTCATAAGGCTTTCTTTTGTCTAATTCTTTAAAATCTTTCATATTTATCCTTCCTTTTCATAAAAAAAAGATGATACCAAAGGAGTCTATTCATAGACGGTACCATCCTTTTATTTCGCTTATTTTTACTTGATAACGGTGTTTACCCGAAAAACAATTTTTTAAGTGATATTTTTAAATCTTTTTTACTTATTTCCACCAACCATAAGTTCTCTATAAAAAAACAATTTAAAAACGTGTCTTAATGTTTTTAATACTTCTTTATTATAGACTAAAAAACAAGAGAAAGTCAAATCATTTTTCTTTTTTATTTATATTTTATCTATAATGAGGAAAATGTTACTTTGTTGGTTTCTATAAATTTATAAATAACTAAAAATGAAAACAAATCATTTTGAAATAATAAAGAGATATAAGAAATTCTATGTCATTTCTTCTTTATCATTTTCTTTACGTCAAATCTTTTAGGCAATTTCCTTAATATTTTAAAGGCTACATAATTTATGGTATAATTTATTTGTATATGAGAGGTATCGTAATATGGGATTTTTTGATAAATTTAGGAAAAAAAAGGAAAATAAAGTCGACTCTTATGTTTCTAAAAAGGAACAAGAAACTGCATCCCTTGTATCAAATGTAAAATTAAATTTAGATGTGCATGAGAAACTTTCAGATACACATATGAATAATGTAACAATCGATAATAACGAAACAGATAACATGAAACATTCTTCTGTAATTTCGGATGAAATAATTACTAAAATAAAACAAATCAATAAAATAGATTATATCAGTGATAGAATGTTGAAACGAATGGAAAAGTACCCTAAATTAGTGTCTATTTTATTAGAAGGCGGCGTTTCATCAGATGTTATTACATCTTTGAATTATATTGATAAAATGACATATTTTCCATGGAATGAAGATGACCTTAAATTTCTTGAATTTTTTGATATAGATGAAACATTACAAAAAAAGGTTTCATTACTAAATAATTTAATCACTTTGAATCAAATAAATGATGATTATGTGAGTTGCTATATGAATTTAGAAGAAGATTTGAAAACAATAGAATATACGAATCAAATAGAATCTTTTATACCAAATATTAAGATTAATTTAGGGTGCGAATTATTGACCAAAACAGATTCCTACTCTTCTTTCATCTTATATTTTCCTAAATCAAGTCATAAAATAATTAATCATGATTATAATGAATACATTACTGGTTCAATTAATCTAAATGAAGATACAATTGTCCAAATGAGTTATATAACTTTTGAGTATTTAAATGATGATGTCCTGAATAAAATTGCCAAATGTAAGATAGTTTTTTCGGAAAACAATATAAAGACAGATAAAATTACTAATGATTCTTCAATTGATTACACTTTAGTGAAATATAATCATCTAATTTATATCATTGAACATTCATCATTAAGTATGGAAGTGAAAGAAAAACTATTATATAAAATCAAAAATAATTACGCGAAATATAAAAGTGAATTTTTTATTTACTTTCAATTAATAGACAAAATTACACCCTACTTAGAACAATTAACTTTTGATGAAATAAAGCAATTATCTAAAGAATTTGAAGCAAATATTGATATCTATAAAGATAAACCAATTATCGAACCAAAATTCAATCTAAATTTCTTTATTGAGGAGCATATTCCTAATTTAGATGATATCCTTCCTGAAGATGTGATTTATTTTACTAAAACTTTACCAATTGATTTAAAAATTAGTGTTTTAAAAGAACCAAAAATATCAGAAAAATTAAAAATTCCCCCAAATTTAGAGGAAAAAGAATTGTTAAAGTATGTTTTTTTATTAGAAAAGAACTTATCACCAACAACTATGAAATTTGTTCGTTCTTTAGATTTTGACATAGAAGAATTTTTAAAAAATCCTTATAATGACTATAAAACATCGTATGATATTAATCCTATTATTAGTAAATATGGAGTTTTTGACCAAATTGATGAAACCTATGAAGTAAGTGTCGCGGATTTATTAGGACATGATGGAATCATCAACTGTGGCAGTTACAAAGGAACCAATATTTTATACACGTTTGAAAACTTCTTTAAGATACATGGCGATAGTTACCATACGAGAGCTCTTGGTTTACTAGATTATCAGTCTGGAGAACAATTGCTTGCTGAATTACAAAGTAGAAACAATGATACATTAGATATGCGTATAAGAAAAATAGAAAATGGCAAGTATATTGTATCAGGGAATGGACTTCATCGCTTTACGGTTTTACGGTTTCATTATTTGCTGGATTTGATGAAAAACCAAAAGACAAAAGAAGAATTACGAGAATTATATAAAATTCCTGTTAAACTTGATTCTGTTGCGAATTTAAAAAAATCATATTGCAATTATTTCATTCAAAAAGCCAACCCGAATATTTCCTGTATATCATTTGATTATAAACAAGATGCCATTATAATTTACTATAAATCTGGGGAACAAAGTCCCGTTTTGAATGAAGAAAAATTATTATCATTAGCAGTAGAATCAGTTCATATGTTAGATGATAACTCATTAAAAGAAGTGTCATATTTCTATCATAGTTGTCAATCTTTTAAAGAATTTATCGATAAGTATATTCCTAATGTATTAGAAACAAATATTGCAGAAAATAAGGAGGTTATTAAAAAATGATACAATTATCAGAATTACAAAAAATAGATGATTCTTTCATTCAAGAATTTCATTTGTCTAAGGAGGATCGTTTATATGAATGTTATTTAGAACATCAAAAAATAGGTTATGCTATTATCCGTCAAAAAGGAAATGATCGAATATTTTTAATTGTTGCCGAAAAGTATCAAAATCAGGGTTATGGTAGTGCTATTTTTAAAATGTTACTATCTTTCATTCATGAATCTGTCATTTGTTCTGTTCCTTTTGAAAATGTAAAAATGCATCGCATTATTCAAAAAAACAATGGCATTGAAATTGGTAGAAATGGCTCATCTGTGCAATATATGATTGCATATCATTCTTATGAAAAATAAGGATGATTTTTTTATTTAAAAAATTACCCAAAAGAAAAACTTATACAGTATTACTATACAAGTTTTTTTGTACGAGGTCTAAAAAACAAATCAGTTTTCAGCTAAGAAAAGAAAGGAGTGTGAGGAGTGTACTTTCAAGAAAACGCCCTCGTACGCCTACTTATTTTAAAGGAAGAATGAAAAAAAGCAAGAGAAGATTTTGTCTTATTTTGTCGAATCTTGTCGAATTTTGTCGAAAAAAGTATTTTTTAAAATAAATCTTTATATATTTCGGCATAATCTTTTACATAACAAATCGCAATTCCCTCTTTTACTTCTTTAGAAATATGTTTTACATCGACCTTATTTGCTTCCGGTAAATATATTTTTTTCAAACCACGATTATAAGCACCAATTACTTTTTCTTTCACACCACCTACTGGTAAAATCTCCCCTCTTAAAGTCATTTCTCCACTCATCGCAATCAAAGGAGAAATTTCAATTTTCTTCATTAAACTAATTAAAGCAGTAGTAATCGCAAGTCCGGCACTAGGGCCATCTTTTTTCGTGGAAGCATCAAGTGCATGAATATGAAAATCTTTAGTTTGAAACCATTCAAAAGGAATTTCAAAAGAAGGAGCATTTGCCTTCAAAAAGCTCATTACAACTTCAATAGACTCTTTCATTGTTTCTCCTAAAGAACCAGTCCAATAAATTTTACCACTTCCTTGAAAACATACCGCTTCAATTGGAATCGGAATTCCCCCTAAATCTGTTACAGCCAAAGCTTTTACTAAACCACAAGATTTTTCTTTTGGTTCGTAATCTTGTAACGTAACTTTTTCTTCTAAAATTCGTTTTATATCTTTCACTTCTAAAGTAATCTCTAAAGATTTTTTATTTTTTTCACTATCTAAAATACTTTTTCGATACACTTCTTCTAATTTTCTTTTTAAATCTCTTACCCCAGCTTCAGCCGTATAATTTAAAATTAAATATTCTAAAGCTTCTTTACTAATTTTCACTTCTTCTTCCCGAATATGATAATCTAAATGTAATAAAGGTAAAATATAATCTTCTGCTAAACTCATTTTTTCTTGAGTACTATAACTTGAAATTTCAATAATTTCTAATCGGTCTTTTAATTCATTTGGAATTTCATCAGCTCGGTTAGCAGTTAAGAAAAATAACACATGACTTAAATCAAAAGGCTCTTCTAAATAAGAATCCGTAAAAGTTTGATTCAAATTAGGATCCAAAATATCTAATAGTACACTAGCTGGATCTCCTTTATAATCTTTTACCATTTTATCGACTTCATCAATTAAAATTAAAGGATTTTTAGAACCACACTTTTGTAAAGCTGTAATAATTTTCCCCGGAGCACTTCCTAAATACGTTCTTCTATGCCCAGTTAATTCTGAAGAATCATTCAATCCTCCAACACTTATTTTGTAAAATTCTCGATGAAGCGCATTGGCAATCGAATAAGCAATAGTACTTTTCCCTACTCCTGGTGGTCCAACCAAACAAAGAATAGGAGCTTGAAGAAGAGGATTTCTTTTTTTCATCGCCACATATTCTAAAATTCTCATTTTTATATTTTTTAAGCCATAATGGGTTTTATTTAAGGCTTTTTCAATCATTTTTAAATCTTCACATTCTACCGTTTCTTCATTCCATGGAAGAGAAAAAATAAGTTCCAAATAATTTCTTACAAAAGAAATATCAGGGCTATTTTCACTCATCACTTCATATTTTTTTATTTCATTTTGAATCTTTTTCTTTGTTCGTAAAGACAAATCAAAACTATCTAATAAATGAAAGTATTCTTCGATTTCTTTACTTTTTTTATTTTCTTCCCCTAGTTCTTTTTGGATTACTTTTAATTTTTCATTTAAAACAAATTCTTTTTGACTTTGATTTAACCCTTCCTCTAAAGAAGATATTACTTGTTGATCTAATTTTACAATTTTTAATTCTAAAATAAAATCTTCTAAAAGTTTTTTAGCTCTTGCCATTACATTTCGTTCTTCCACATAAGCTTCTTTTTGCTTAGAATCAAGAGGCAAAACACAAGTTAATTTATCGATAAATTGAGAAAAAGAAAGAAAATCTATTTCATTTAATATTTCGTTTGAAACATTTGAATTCAATGTAATATATTTTTTTAATACTTTTTTTAATTCTTTTTTATAACTTTCTTGATCTGCTTCTTTTCCAAGTTGTTCTTCTAAATAAAAATACTGGCATCCTAAAATTTCTGAATTTTTCTCTAAATTAAAATATTTTTCTATTTTAATTCTTTTTATTCCTTCTAAAGTAACCCGAATATGATGATTAGGAAGTTCTATTTTATTTTTAATTTTCGAAATAATTCCAATTTTAGGCAAATCTTCAACACTAGGATTTTCTTCTAAAGAATCTTTAGGAGATAACACTAATATTTCATTTTGATATAATTTTTCACTTAATGTAAGAATTTCTATGGAAAGATTGTTACTCGGTTCAACTTTCATCGTTTCTTGTGGTAAGATGACAAAATCTTTGATAAGTAAAACAGGTAAAGTTTTCGCCATTGAAACCACTCCTTAATAATGCTTTTTATTATAAAGTTTGAAAGAAAAAATGTAAAGTGTTTTTCATCTTTTTTTACTAAAATTCTAAAAAAAAGGAATTCATAATGAACTCTATTCTTTTAATCCCTTTTTTAATCCTTCAAATACATCTTCAATGTCAAATGTCATATCATCTTTAGCATCAAAATCTAATGTTCCATTTAATAATCTCATTTCAATTTCTATATCTTCTTTCACCGGTTCATTCCAGTCAAATAGTGTATCTGTATTATAATAATACCAGCCAAATTGAATTGGAACAGGACCTATTTGAAAATAAAAGTTTTCTCCATCACCTGTAACCATTTCAAAACCAGCCGATTTATTGATAGTATCTATGATTGTAGAACTATCTAAAACAATTCCTTTATTATATGTCATTACTTCACTTGTATTTTCTAAATTATTTTCTCCTAAAAAATGCCAAGTAACTTTTACACATTCTGTTGAAGTACATAAATTTTTTCCCTGAGTTACTTTATTTTGTTTCATTTTTTTCTCATTGGCTAAAGAAGCATTAATAAATGTATCTCCATCAATCGTTAAAGTTACTTCATAATTAGTAAAACCATCTTTAGAAAATTTAAAATGATACACTCCACCTAATAAATCTAAATGGAAAGTTTTATCTATTTCCATAAGTTCATGATAACTTTCTTCTTCACTAGTAACTTCTAACGTAACATCATCTAATGAAATATCATTACTAAAAACATTTATTTCAACAGAATATGTTTTTTCATCTAACATTTTTGTTTCTACAAAAGCTTTTCTGATTTGATATAAAGAATCATTCGATAAGCCTAAACTTTCTGCCGTGCTTAATACTGCTAAAGCTGCATCTTCAAAATTACAATCAGAAGGTAATAAATATAAAGATTGATACCAAACTTTAGCCATTTCTTGTTTATTTTTAAATGCTCCATATTCATACATTAAATAAGCCGCATGAGTAACAACATTCATATTTGTATGAACTCCGCCTTTATCTAAATCATATAAAGATTCTACGTGATTTGCTTTTAATAAATCTTCTACGGTATATTTATCTTTTAAATACTTATTTGGAAAATAATATTCATCATTTTTTACGCTTGGATCTCCCGTTCTACTTGGATCACTTGCATCTCTTCCAATTTCAATATTCTCTGATATTGTCCAGTTTTTTCCTTCAATTAAATGTGCTAAAACATCGGCATAAGCTTCATTTAATGCTCCTGTTTCATTGGCTTCATTTTTATTTTTAGGAATCTTTTGAAATGTTACTATATGATTATTAACTCCATGAGTAAATTCATGAGCAAGTACATCCAAACAATCTGCAAAACTTTTTCCTTTATAATCTCCTATAAACATTTGATTTACAATCGAAGCCCAAAAAGCATTATTTAAATCTTGCTTAGAAAATAATTTTTCTTTTACACCAAGATTAATCACAATCGGGCTTCCTTTGCCATCGTAAGAATCCCTTCCTAAAACATCTTTATAAAAATCATATATAATTGCATAATTTTTCATAGCGCTTACAGCAGATTTTAAAAAAGAAGAACTATACCCTGTTTCAACACTG
>CANQEG010000055.1 GCA_947594705.1 uncultured Bacilli bacterium
TGCAAGAAATTTATATAAAAATATAAAGAACTTTGTGTATAAAATGTAAAGACTTTTCGTTAGAAATTTGGTACAATCTAACTGATAAAGAAAATCAAGATTTATATCGATGATTTCTAGTAAATCTTCTCTTTTTACATGGTGTTTTGTTTCCATTACAACACTTCGATAGATGAACTCTCCCTTATGATAATAATCATAATTATTTAAATTGATTTGATATACTTTCTTTAGTTTTTGATAGGATTTACTTGGTGTGGTTTGTCTTAATATCAAATGAAGAACATAAATCATATTTTTTATTTTGCCTTCTTTATAATTATTATAATTAATTTCAATATTGACATAATTTTCTGGTAATTTGATTACCATATCTGCTTCACTTTTTTTCGTATGAATATTTCCATATATATGGTTATCATAATATTCCAAGTTTTCCATCACATACTTTTTGTCCATATCTAAAGATGAGGCAACAATGCTCGCTAGGTACTCCTTATTTTCAGGATCACTTAAAACACGATTTGCCACATCATCACGAAGAAAGTATTTATCTTGTTCTTTTATTTCCATTTTGTTTCACCTCGCTTTCTTGCTTAAAAGCAAGGCCTATTCTACACATATTTTTTCTCTTTGCAAGCGATTCGACAAAATATGACAAAATTTGTGCTTTGTTACTTTATTTCTATTTCAAGCATTCTTACAAAATCGATGGATTGCATAGCATCTATTTGCAATCCTTTTATTGATTCTAAATCGGTAGTCCAATTTTTTACATTACAAGAAGACACATCTACTCCTTTTAATTTTGTCTTCACAAATTCACATTCTTTTAAATTGCAGTTTTTTAATAGCCAATCTTTTATTTTTGTCTCATAAAAATCAGAGAAAGAAACATCGCATTCTTGCATTACAACATTTTTTAATTTTGCTTCGGTAAAGTTAGCATATGGTAAAGAACAATTTTGTAAATGGACATCTTTTAAAGTTGTATTTATAAAATGAATCCCTACCAACTTAGTATCTTGAAACTCTACTCTTTCTAATAATCTTTCATCCAATACTTGATTAGACAAATCACAATGAATAAATGTTACATCTATAAAATCAACATTTTGTAAAACACAGTGACTAAAATCAATATTTTGAAATACACATTCTTCAAACGTAATTTCTTCTAACGTTTCTGAAATAGTTTCATTTTCATAAAAGCATCTTTTAAAATTGTCATTGGCTAGTGATTCTTGAAATGTAGTTTTTCTAGCCAAATTATTTTTAGGTCTCATAGTATCACAATACTTTCTTCATGAAATTTTCTAACCAAATAAAGATTTCTGAAAAAAACTCGGTTATTTTTTCTTTTTGGACTTCTCTTTCTAACACTTTTTCGACAATATCAGTTGTTTTATTATTTTGATACGCATTTATGATTTCATTAGGAATTTCTTTTTGGGTATTTTCACTAAACCCAATAAAATATTTTTCACCAACAATAATAAATGGAACACCTTTGGCATTGATATTTAATTTTTTCGAAACAGCATCCATTAATTCTTTATTATTTTTATTTTGATAAATTTCATACGTTGTGATATAGAATTTATCTTGATAATTAGGAATTAAAGTATTTTTTAAATATTCAATAAAATGGGTACAATGAATGCAAGTGTTGCCCCAAAATAAAGTAATAGGAACTTTGTCTGCTTTTTTTTCTAAGGGAGTAAATTGATATTCCATATTTTTGGAAGCAAACACAGTTTCTAAATCAGTGGGACTTGCATCAATAATTTTGGCATTGGTTAGCATCGGAAATAAAAGTAAAACTATGGCAATGATTTTTTTCATTTTTTTCATCCTTTCCAAATATATAAATATTGATCTTGTTCTTCTTGTTGTTTTTGAAATCCTAGTTTTTCCCAAAACGTAATGGCATGTATATTTTCTTTTTTTACCCATAGGGAAATTTGGGAATGATTGGCTTGTAAATTTTTTATTATTTTTGTTCCAATACCACAATGGCGATAAGCATCTTCTAAATAAAGTTCTTCTAACATTATTTCTTTTTCCTTTTCTTTTTTTATTCCAATTGTTCCACATATTTCTTCATGAATTTTAATTAGTTGATAGTTTTCTAGATGAGTATTTTCTTTTATATATTCTTTCATGTAATTCATTTCTTTTTTATTTTTTTCTTCCATAGTATGACAGCGATATTCTAATATTTTTTTGAAATCATTTTCTTGGGCTTTTTCTAAAGTAAAAGCTTCATGAGGATTGGCATGAATTGTAACATAATAAATGCGGTCATCAAATTCTTTTAAAGCATGCTCTAATTCATGTAAATGTTGATGTGTTTTTAAAAGAGAAGAAAATGGGTTCATACTCACTTCTAACTCTACTTTAAAATAAACACCATATTTTAATACTTTTAAAGAATCAATTCCTAACACATAAGGAAATTTTAAAATTTCTTTTTCAATTTGTTTTACAACTTCTTCATCGGTTTCTTGTTCTTCTAATATACTACTTACGTTTTCTTTTAATAATTCAAATCCTGTTTTTAAAATGAATAGTCCTACTAATATCATCGCGATGACATCCGCAAATTTTAAAATTGAAATCCATTTTGATAATTGCATACAAATAATGGAAATAAAAACAACAACTGAACTTAATACATCCGCTCTACTTTCATACCCACTTGCAAGTAAAATAGGATTTTTTTCGGCTTTGCCAACTTTGATTACATAACTTGCTAAAATATATTTTGAAACTATTGTTAGAATACTTACTACACCAACATAGAAACTAGGAATTACAATTTCTTTTTGTAATGAACTAATAATGACACTTAGACCCACGATTAAGATCACGACCGAGATAAAAATACTAGTTATATACGATATTTTTCCATGACCAAAGGGATGTTTTTCATCGGCTGGTTTTAAAGACATTTTGTTTCCAAAAATGGCAATAAGATCAGTAGATAAATCACTAAAAGAATGAAATCCATCCGCGATTAAAGCCCCGCTTGCTCCAAGAAAGCCGGCCACAATTTTAAAAATTGATAATAGGGTATTTACCCCTAAACTAAACATCATTGTTTTAATTACTTTTTTCACGTTATTACTCCTTTATGGTTATTTTATGAATTTTTTCGTGGGATTGTTTTTCTTTTTTACGAAATTCATAGATCACTTTTAGTTCTTCTTCAGTAAAACTTTTTTCTAATAGTTCTTCATCGTATCGCATTACTAAAGGAACATCATTTTCTACAGGAATAAAAAAGGATACTTTTTGATACATTTTATGAAAAAAACGAAATAAGTCTTCTATACTTTTTTCTTCGTGAAAATATTTTTTAAACTCAGCTAAAGAAATCAAGTTCGCAAACGCACTTTTCTTAGAGGAACGTAAAAACTTTAAATTTTCCATTCTAGGATACTCTTTATTTTCCCTACTAATAAACATATCTCTTTGTTCATCATAGGTTCCAATCATGCCCCACATCGAATAAAAAAGGTATTCTTCTTCCCCAACAATTGATTTATGAACTAATGTAGCTAAATAAATTTTAGAATCCATTATTTTCCACCCCTTATTATAAATATCACAAAAAGCATAAAAAAACAAGGATTGTAATTTTTCCTTAATTATGCTTCCTTGTCTTTTAACTTTAAATTCATTTTTTCGTTTTTAAATATTCTTTCATCCATTAGTTTTAAATTTTCACTTATTTTAGGAGTAAAGGCCATGTGATTTAAAATATCTTTTTGTAAATCGATGCCGGGGGCAATTTCAACTAGCATGATTCCGTCTTCCACTAACTCAAATACCCCGCGTTCTGTTACATATAATACAGTTTGATGTAAATTTCTTGCCATTGTTGCTGAAAAGGTAACTTGTTCCACTGTTTTTACAAATTTTTGTTTTGGTCCTTCTTCTAAAATTTCTAATTGTCCATTTTGAATCACTTCTTTGGCACCATTTGTAAATGTTCCCATAAATATAATTTTTTGAGTAGATTGTGTAATATTTATAAATCCGCCAGGACCTGTAATTCGTGAACCAAATTTAGAGACATTGACATTTCCTTGTTCATCTACTTCGGCAAGTCCCACGATGGCCATATCTAAACATCCTCCATTATAGGCATCAAATTGATCGGGGGTTGGGATTACGGATTCCGGATTTATGGCTGCACCAAAGACTACTCCCCCAATGGGAACACCACCTGTGATACCAGTTTCAATGGAAAGTGTAATTTCATCAGAAATTTTTTCTTCGGCACAAACATTACTTACAGAGTCAGGCATTCCAACTCCTAAATTAATAACAGAGTTTTTGGTTAATTCTAAAGCCGCTCTTCTTCCACATACTTTTCTTTCATCTAATGGTCTTATTTGAACTTCTTCTAAAGCAATTTTTTCATCTCCTGTAAGTTCTTTACGGTATTGAGGAATATTGTATTCCCCTAATGTTTCATCAGGAATGGTTAAAACTACATAATCTACTAAAGATGCATGAATTCGGACATTTCTTGCTTTTAAAGAACCTTTGGGTACAATTTTTTTTACTTCGGCAATGACAATTCCTCCGGAGTTTTTCGCGGCAATAGCCATATGGTATTGTTCCCCAATGACTCCTTCTTCTTCAAAGGACAAGTTTCCTTCTTCATCGGCTAAAGATGCTTTTACGACCGCGACTTGAATTGGAAATGTACGATAAAAAAGAGTGTCTTTTCCATCAATCTGCATGAGACTTACCAAATCTTTTTCTTTTTGGGCTTTTTCATTCGCCCGACATCCACCCATTCTTGGATCAGCAAAGGTATGAAGACCAATATGCGTTAAAATTCCTACTTCTTTTCCGGCGATGGCTCTATATAAATGATTAATAACTCCAAGTGGTACTGCAAAGGCTGGAAATTCATTGTTTCCTATTGCTTGGCCAAAAAGTTTTCCCATTCCTAAATGTGCACAGATTGCTTTTCCTACTAAACCGGGAGTAGCTAAATAATTCATTCCCACTAAATTTTCGGTAAGATTTCCTGGACTAATTCCACAGGTTACCCCAATCTCTTTGGGATGTCCGGTTGATTGAAACGATTCATAAATTCCTTTTAAAATTGTTTCACATGAACCTGATCCTCCTGAACCTGAAATTGCGACCATATCTTTATCTTTAATTAGCTTTCCAACACTTTCTTTGGAAATTATTTTCATTTCCATTCACCTCTATCTTTATTCTACAAAAAAGAAATCTATTTTTCAAGATTTCTTTTCTTCCATAATTTTTCTTGTTGACATCGTTTTCTTTCAATTCTTTTTTATTTGTAAAGATGGAAAAAAAAGAATTAGTTTTCACTAACTCTCTTTCTTTTTAAATATTGTATTATCTAAAATCATTTTTATTAAAATGCTAAATAAAATAGTAATGACTACTGTTGGTATAAAGATTAGCCAGAACGAATAACTTGTTGCAGCTGTATTTGGTCCTAAGGCTCTAAGAATCATGATTGCGATTGGATAATGAAGCATATAAATATAAAGTGATATACTTCCTAAATATTGGAATAATTTATTGGTTACTTTATTATTTAATAATTCCGTTAGATAGTCTTTGTTTAATAAAGATAAACCGATTACTAAAATACATAGTAATGAAACAGTCCAACGATCTAAATTGAACCATGTAGGTTGATAAATGGTATACCATAATAGTAAAGCAGAAGCTAAAAGATTTAAAATGGTAAGACCAATTTTTCCTCCTTCTTTCCAATTATAATTTTTTAATTTTTCAATTCCATAATAGAGAATCATTCCCCCAAGCATTCCTAATAAAACGAATAGTAAACCATTATTGAATCCTAAGAAAGCTGTAGAATCAGTAGCACTTCCTCCCATACCATTGGTACTAGCAAGTTGAAGTCCTAATGTACTCCATCCAGTTTGAGCTCCTCTTGTTCCAGTATAGCACCACCATCCTCCTAAGAAAATGAAAGTAAATGGAGCTAGAAGACCCGCAACTACATCTTCATTTTTGCATAATCCCCAATAAAGGAAATAGCCTAAAATTATAATTGCTGAAATAAACCATAAAGTTCCGTTTAAGTTAAAGAATTCTCCTCCAGCACTTCTAAGTCCGGCAGCATGGAATCCTAAAAATTCCCACATACTATTTACAATCATCGTGCATACTTGTTGAAAATTGTAATCAGGGTAGAAAAATTTCGTACTAATAATTACACCTAGAATGTACCCTAATATTAATACTGGAAGTAATCCTTTAATTCTACTCCAAGTATATTCCCAAGCACGCGCTGAAGCACTTTCTTTTGCATACTCCTTATCTTTTTGTCTTTTTTTAAAGTGTGATACCATGAAATATCCTGTTGTTAACGTGAATATAAGTAATACTTCACTTGAGCCAAAAAACCAGTTACTTGTATCCATGTATATGCCATTGGTACCATTACAACTTCTTGCTATAATCCATCCGGTATGAAATCCGATAATTGCAAGTGCAATTACAAAACGCCAAATTTCAATCGCAACATTTCTTTGTTTGGCAACTTTTTTGTCCATTTTTAATAGACCATCCTTTCTATTCATAGCACACTTACTATGCTACTTAAATTGTATCAAAATTAAAAAAAGATGTAAATTATTTTTTTACATCTTTACTGATATTTGATTAAATATAGTCCTGCACCGGTATTATAAATTAAATAATCTTTAGATAATGGTATAAAACTTGCGGAAGAAGCAAAGGATGAAACATCACTATGATAGATATCTTTCCAAGTACCATTGGTTTGTTTTTCATAATAATTAAAATAAATTTTAGTATATTTTCGAGTAGTTTTATCATAACCACTTCTAGTCATAAGTAATAGTCTAGTATCACCAAAGTGAGTCATTTTGTATGGTTCTCCATAACTTGTCCAAGTACTTTCAGGAATCGAAGTTGTACTATAATAGGATGGAGAAGAATCAATATAAATTCCAGCTAGTTTTTTATCGCTTATTTCAGGCATTAGCCAAGCAGATAATGTTGGAGATAATCCGGTATAAACTTCTACATCTTCTCTAGATCCACAATAGCTTGGAAGGACAACTAATCCTTCTTTGTCCATTGGTTGACGTGTACACCTAGCATCTTTGGAAGAATATGGATTTGGTCGTTCATTTGGATCTTTACTTACAGAACTATAAGAACTATTAAAAAGATAATAATGATAATATTGCCAATCGTGATAGGTAGAACCTTTCGAAGTCCAAAAAGTAATTTCATTCGATCCTTGTATATAATGAATTCCTTCAAAATCATAAAATTCTGCCGTTCTACTTTCTAAACGGAAACTTTGTGATACGGAAATATTCATACCATTGATTTTTAATACAACAATATCAGGATTTCCGGTATAAGATTTGTAACTTGTATATCTTAAATATGAAAGTCCACCATACACAATGGTATTATCATTTATTTTGGTACCATGCTCATCTCCTGTTCCCATTCCTGAACCAATTGGAAGATAAGAACCATAAGTTGCTTTATTATCTTTTATTTCGATCACTCTTGCCTTAACCCAAGAACTTTGAACAGTACCAATTCCATTTTTAGGGTATTCATAATCATGAATAAATTCTACAAATTTGGTAGTTGAAAGAGGCACTAAATACCCATCTAACATATTCCCTAAACGAGTATAGGATGGTCCACAACTTTGGGTATTACAGTTTCTTTGGTCACGATTACTACTACATACTTTGTTGGTGTTATTATCTTTCATATCATAGTTTTTGTATTGGACTCCTCCGCCACAGGTTTTACTACATGCTCCATAATCACTTTGCGTATAAACTTTCTTGGTACTACTACATTCTTTATATACATCATATGTTGCTGTTCTATTTACAATGTTCCCACTTTGATCTTG
>CANQEG010000056.1 GCA_947594705.1 uncultured Bacilli bacterium
ACCTACCTTTTTATGGTAGTATTATATCAAATTTGCTTTGCGAAGAAATTTTTTTCAAATTTACTCTTTTTTGCTGAGTTATTCCGTTAATATTTCCTTTATCATCAACTCCTATAAATATGTTTCCACCTTCAGTATTTAAAAAGGCAACTACTTCTTTTTCAAAAGTGTCTGTAAGTTTAATTTTAAATTCATTTCTTTTATCCTCTAATAATCCTAACATCAATTTTTACCTCCACTATAATATTACAATATGTCACTATAAATGTCACTATAAATGTCACTATAAATTTTAATTTAACAAACAAGTAAAAAAATATTACTGATGTGAATTTCAAATTACTGTAGTTTTTATACATCAATCCTTGATATAATGGAATCCATTGATTTAAAATGAAACAACCTTTTATAGATTGATTATATTTAAATGTGGGAAGTTTTGCTTCATTCTTTGATTACTTTTCTTTATTCTTTTTCATTTACGCTTTTTATACCCATTAAATAATAGCAAAAAAACATGAATACTTAGTACATTTTATGTTCTTTTTTAATTTTTTCCATAATTTGATAATATTCTAAGTCGGTAATGAAATGATTTTCTAATAATTCATTAACACAAGCTTGTTTTACATAATAAGCAATTAAATTCTCTACTTCTTTTCGATTTTTTCTTTTCCACCCATGTAAGGTCTTAGCACTTTTGGAATCAGAATTGAACCATCTTCTTGATAATTGTTTTCTAAAAAAGCAATTAACATTCTTGGGGGAGCAATAACAGTATTATTTAAAGTATGAGCATATTCTTTCTCGCCATTTTCTTTTTTATATTTTATGGAAAGTCTTCTCGCTTGAGCATCTGTTAAATTCGAACAAGAACAAACCTCAAAATATTTTTGTTGTCTTGGACTCCATGCTTCAATATCACAAGAACGATACTTTAAATCTGCCAAATCTCCTGAACAACAAACAAGTTTTCGAACAGGAATATTTAAAGAGCGAAATAATTCGACTGAAAAATTCCACATTTTATCATACCAAGCTTCACTATCTTCTGGTTTACAAATTACAATCATTTCTTGTTTTTCAAATTGATGAATTCGATAAACGCCTCTTTCTTCAATTCCATGAGACCCAATTTCTTTTCGAAAACAAGGAGAATAAGAAGTCATCGTAATTGGTAAATCACTTTCTTTTAAAATTTGGTCTTTAAATTTAGCAATCATAGAATGTTCACTTGTTCCAATTAAATATAAATCTTCCCCTTCTATTTTATACATCATATTTTCTTTTTCTTCAAAAGACATTACTCCATTTACAGCATCTCCATGAATCATAAAAGGCGGAATACAATACGTAAACCCTTTATCAATCATAAAGTCTCTGGCATAAGCAAGAACTGCTGAATGAAGTCTTGCAATATCACCCATTAAATAATAAAAACCAGTTCCACTTACTTTTCCAGCACTATCTTTATCGATTCCATCAAAACTTGCCATAATATCAGCATGATATGGAATTTCATAATCAAATACTTTTGGTTCCCCAAAATGAGCTTCATCCACATTTTCTTCATCATTTTTACCAATTGGAACATCAGGCGCTATCATATTAGGAATCATCATCATTTTAGCAGTAATTTCTTCATTTAACTTTGTTTCTTCCTCTTCAATAGAAACTAATTTTTCATTAATTTCTTTCACTTTTTCCTTTAGTGTATTTGCTTCTTCTACTTTTTTTTCTTTAAATAAAAGCCCAATTTCATCACTTTTACTATTTCTTTCTTTTCGAAGTTCGTCTCCTTCTAATTTTAATTTTCGAACCTTTTCATCTAAAGCAATTACATCATCTACTAAACCTAGTTTTTCTTCTTGAAATTTCTTTTTGATATTTTCTTTCACTTTTTCCGGATTTTCTCTTACAAATTTTCTATCTAACATTTTCATCACTCTCCAATTTTTCTATTATTCTCAAATACGCCTTAATATATTTTTCCGTTCTTTTTAAATCTTGCTTAGTAATTTTTTTTACTCTTGTTAAATCCATATTATGGAGTAAATCTTTCATTTTTATTTCAAAAGCATCCTTATTATTTGAAGCAAGTAAGTGTTCGATATATTCTTGATAAGTAGGATACGTATTTGTTAAAAGTTCTAAAACATGAATAAATTCTTCATCGTAACCAATTTCTAACAAATCTTCTTTCGTAACACTGGTATCTTCTAAAACATCGTGTAAAAGAGCCATTGATTTTTTTCTTTCTTCTTTAAAATCATGACTAACATGTTCAAGGTGTTCTAAATAATGATGATTTCCTTTGTCTAACTTTTTTTGAAACAATTCGGTTACTAAGGCAATCGATCGTTCATAAATTCCCATCTGTAAATATTTTTTCTTTTCTTCCTTACTCCACATAATTCATCAACTCACATATAAAGTATATCATGAAATAAAAAGTTTTTCTTTAAGAATTTCTTGAAATCCATAAAAGAATCATTTGGACAATCTCGTCTTGTTCTTTTTTGGTAAGTTCTTTATTTTTAGGAATATGATACCACTTTTCTAAACATGACCTACAACAAGTTGCTGTAGCGTGCTGAGCAATAAAAACCGGATGTCCTTTAAAAGGTGTTTGCTTGCCATCATTTGCTGTAGGATAAGGAGCAAGTCTTTGAGATATAAAATCTTGAGCATGTTTTTTGATAGTATTCATTCCTTTTTCATGTACATATTCTTTTTCTTTTTCTCCTAAATGAAACTTACTTCGGAATTTTGATTTTTGTAAAGCTTGTAATTTGGTTTCAAAATTCATAATGCTTTTCCTTTTTCTACTTCCACTTGTTCTAACAAAGCCTGCGCATATTTTTCTTCATTTTGATAAAGACTTGTAAAAATTTTAAATATTGCTTCTTCATTATCATAATATAAGGCTTCATGATATTCTCTAAACTTATCTTGAGTGATAATAAAAGGAAAATACCCTTCTTTTAACAATTGAGTACAAAGAATCATTCTTGCCACTCGCCCATTGCCATCTTCAAAAGGATGAATTTGAAAAAAACGAAGATGAAATTTTGTGACTTTTTCTAATACAGGCATATCTTTCCAATCTGTTTCATACGTTTCTATTAATTTTTGCATTTCGGGATGAATACTCTCTGGTTTAGCAATTGGCTTGTTTGTATCAGCAAAGTAAGAACCGATTTTTCGATACCCATTGGAAATATACATAGAATTTTTATTTACCATATCAGCAATACGAATGATTTCTTCTTCCGTTAAATTTCTTTTTTCATTTAAAACAATAGCAAAACAGTTTCTTAAAGCAACTTGTTGATCATATAATCGAAACATATTTTTGGCATCATCAATATCTCCAAAAGTTGGATTTAAAGATAATGAACTATGAATGAATCTACTTATAAAAAGTTCTAAATAGGCCTTTAAAAATTGCTCGTTTTCCAAGAATATTCCTCCTTACTTTTTTTTCAACAAAATTTTACGTTTTTTAAACACTTTATTAATTTTTCTTTTCCATTCTTTCTTTTAAGTAGTCTAAAAACTCACTCATTGATACAGTTTTCGTTTCTTCACTTCCATAAATACGATAGGAAACCCTTTCATTATCTACTTCTTTTTGTCCTAAAATTATCGTAATTGGAGTTTTCTTTACAACTGATTCTCGCATTTTATAACCAAGTTTTTCATTTCGTTCATCTAACGTAACTCGGTAATGCGCATCTTTTAAGGTTTCCTCAATTTTTTTGGCATATTCTAAATGATATTCATTATTTACAGGGATTATATTTATTTGATTTGGTGAAAGCCATAGAGGAAAAGCTCCAGCATAATGTTCAATTAAAATACCAATAAAACGTTCAATAGAGCCAAAAATAACACGATGTAACATAATAGGTCTTTTTTTCGAACCATCAGAATCAATATAAGTCAAATCAAATCGTTCTGGTAAATTACAATCTAGTTGAATTGTACCACATTGCCATACTCTACCTAAACTATCTTTAATATGGAAATCTAGTTTAGGACCATAGAAAGCTCCATCTCCAGGATTAATTTTA
This sequence comes from uncultured Bacilli bacterium, assembly GCA_947594705.1. Classification (GTDB taxonomy): domain Bacteria; phylum Bacillota_I; class Bacilli_A; order RF39; family UBA660; genus Ventrenecus. The sequence continues at coordinate 4,077 of CANQEG010000056.1, forward strand.
CAATCATGTCCCGCATTATGACAAGCATCTTGTAAGATTTTTTCACTGCGATTCCAAGATTCAATCGTGCCAATATAATGGTCTTCAGGTCTGGTAGAAAGTTCAATTTCATACGACAAATTAAATACTTTATAAATCCGGTCAATAAAGGCAATTAAGCGAATTACTTCTTCTTCTACTTGATCTTCACGCATAAAAATGTGCGCATCATCTTGAGTAAATGTTCTAACTCTAAATAACCCATTTAATGCTCCACTTGCTTCATGACGATGCACTTGACCTAATTCTCCACAGCGAATTGGTAAATCTTTATAAGAATGTAAAGAGCTTTTATAAACAAGCATTCCACCTGGACAATTCATAGGTTTAATCGCAAATTCTTCCTCATCTATAGTAGATGTATACATATTTTCACGATAATTTTCCCAATGACCAGAAGTTTCCCATAAAGTTCGATTTAACATAATTGGTGTTTTTACAAATTGATACCCTTCTTTGGTATGTTCTTCATACCAGAAATTTTCTAATATATTTCTTAAAATCATTCCATTTGGTAAGAAAAATGGAAATCCTGGACCATACTCACTAATCATAAAAAGACCTAATTCTTTTCCTAATTTTTTGTGATCTCTTCTTTTCGCTTCTTCCATTAAATCTAAGTGATTTTGAAGTTCTTCTTCGGTAGGAAAACAAACTCCATAAATTCTTTGGAGCATTTTATTATGAGAATCTCCCTTAAAATAAGCTCCACTTACTTTTAATAATTTAAAATACTTACATTCTTTTACAGTATCTACATGAGGTCCTCGACAAAGGTCGGTAAAATCTCCTTGACTATAACAAGAAATGACTTCACCATCTGGAAAGTTCTCAATTAAATCTATTTTATAGGGATCATTTTTAAACATTTCTAAAGCTTCTTCTTTGGTAATTTCATGTCGAACAATTCTTTTCCCATCTTTACTAATTTTTTTCATTTCTTTCGAAATTTTTTCTAAATCTTCCTCTGTTAATGTTACATCTCCTAAATCGATATCATAATAAAAACCTTCTTCTATGACCGGTCCAACCCAAAATAATGCCTCAGGATATAAATGTTTTATCGCTTGAGCCATCAAATGTGCAGAACTATGATTTAATTTGCTTAAATATTCATTTTCTTTAATATTTTCCATATAATCTCCTTCTTTCTAACGAAAATATAATTTTTCTACTCTTACTTTGGCATACGCTTTTCCTTTTTGTTTTTTCTGATGTTTACTTTTACTAAATTTTTCTTTTCGTTTGCCTTGCTTTTCTACTTTTTCTTTTTTTCTTTTTAGCATCATCGATTCTAAAAGAATTTTTTCTTGTTTTTGATTCGTTGCAAATTGACTCACATAAACTTTCGAAACAAATTGATAAAACGAATCTGCATTGAAAGGAATTGAAGCTAAAATCCTTTCTAAGGAACTATTTTCTAGTAATTTAAAATATTGAAATAATTCTTCTTTTTCCTTTTGATTCATTTCCTCAAAAAGAACTGGAAATTGTAATAACTCTTTTACTTTTTCTTTCATGAATTCACCCCCTAAAAACAAAAAAAGATGGTATTAAGGAGTCAATATAGACGGTACCATCCTTCTTTTTTCTTTATTCATGTTAACGAGTTTTACCCGTGTCTTATTAGACCTCTACAAAAGGAGTAATAAAAGTTTTTCTTGTTTAGTTCTCACCTATTCTAAACTCTCTTTGAAAAGAAAATATCTTTTATCATGTCTTTTGATCACTGATTTCCAAAAATATAGTAGCACTTTTTTTGAATACAGGCAAGAAAAATTTGCATTTTTTGAATGATTTCGCTATAATAAAAAACCGAGGTGAAGAAATGAAAGAGGAAGAAAAAGTTTTTTCCATGACCAAGAAAATCATTCGTGTTTATCTTCCCAAATGGAAAATTAGTGATACTAAAATAAAAGAATTGGCAAAACAAATAGAACAAATTTTAAAATTTCAAAATATAACCAATGAACAAGAACAAAAGACAATAATAAAGAATTATCTCAAACAATGCCTTTTAAAAACTTTATATACTCATCCAGATTCTCTTTTACATCATATTTTCTTTACACCCTATCAAGATGTTTATGAAAAAGCGAATGCTATTTTAAATATACCAGCAAATAAAGAAAATTATTTTGTCTTTTTGGATGTTGTAATCAGTACTTTCTTTGAAGGAATGAAAGATGGTATAAAACCTTTATTTGAAAAAAATGTTATGGCCGAATATCAAATCAAACAAAAAGAAATTCAAAAAAAATATGGTAAGCAAGAAAGAAAAGAAAATCCTTTTTATTTAAAACAATATAGAGGAAATCAAGAATTACTTCAAACAATGCTTCAATATATTCCTGAAGAAGAAAAAAATAATTTTTTAACATCTACATTTATGAATGATCGTTATATCGAAACAATGCATAAAATTAATCAAGGGACTCGCGTTTATTTTCTTTTAAAGTATTTACATAAAGATGCAGTAGAATTTGAAAAAACAATTACGAATATGATGAATACAAAAAACAATTTATCTATTTTAAAAGAGTTACAAGAAGAATATGCGGCAAGTTTTCATATATCTTTTGAGGAATTTTTATCATGGATGAATTTTTATCAAAATTATAGTAGAAGTTTTATAAATTTTAAAGTTTTTTTAGGAATTGATATTTATAATTTAAGTGAAGAAATTGAAACGGATTTAAATGTTTATTTTAAAGCAGCTACCATTATTATGAATAAATATTTAACATTTAAACAAACGAAACAAGAAAATCATTATATTGATAAAGGAATCTATTTATATTATTGTTTATATCCTCATGAAGAAGTTAACTATGTGGCTCATCATTTAAGTCCAAGTGATACTGCATTATTAAAAAAGAAATTTGGTGATGACCTTTTAGAACTTAATAATTTGTCTTCTAAAGAAGCTTACAATTTTCAGGTATTTGTGCATAAAAGAATTTGTAATAAATTGTTAGAAATCCAAAAAGAAAAAAAGGAAATTGCAAAAAAAGAACTGATAGATGCAAAAAATAATTTATACTTAGTGAAAGAAAGAAGAAAAGGAATATCTATTACCGAACTTGCTCAAAAATATCAAATAGATATCTCAACAATTTGTGAGTTATTTGCTAATAGTTTATTTCTTTTTGGAAATAAAAAAGAAGAAATTATAAATGAAATTAATAAATTAGAAAATTACTCTTGGGAAAATTGTAATCCATATCAGTATATGCGAAAATTTCAAGACAAAAATTAATTTACCTATAGAAAGAAATAATCTAAAATGATTGTTTCTTTTTTATACTTTAAAAAAAGTAGAATACATTTTGTATCTACTTTATTCAACATCTTTATTTTCTTCTTTTAAAGATTCAATTTCTTCTTTAGATAATCCAGTAATTGCTATTATCTCTTCAATAGAATACTTCTTTAGCATTGTCTTGGCAATTTCTTTTTTTCCAGAAACATATCCATCATTTTTTCCTTCTTCATAAGCGGCTCTTTTTTGAAATTCTTCTTTATTGTAGAATAAGATCTTATCATATTCTTTCGTAAATCTTTTCAAACTTTCATCCACCCTCTTTATCATTTTACTTTCTTCATAGATTTTTTCTCTTTTCTTTTCATCTTGACATACAAATACATATAATAACCATTTTAAATCTTTTTCTTTTAATTTGGTAATTTCAGTATAATGTTTAGCAAGTTATGGCATTTTTTGAGCATCAAAAAAAGGTATAACATCATTGTACCTAATTTTTAATG
>CANQEG010000057.1 GCA_947594705.1 uncultured Bacilli bacterium
ACAAGAGGATCATGGTGTTTCCTTGTGAATCCTTGTCAAGCTCCGTCTGCTTGCGGCGGAGTAGTTGACATAATATGACATAAGAATAAACATAATAAGAATGAAAGAGGTAAGAGATATGGAGAAAAGGAAAAAAACTTTATTGATTCTAGGATTATGTATTTTTACATTAACATTAGTAGGACTATCTTATGCTTTTTGGCAAATAACCTTACTACAAACAGATGAAAATTTTGTATATACAGATTGTTTAGATTTAGAATTTGTTGGTGAAGATAATATAAATTTACAAAATGCCTATCCTATGACTAAAGAAGAACAAGAATCCTTTTTTGTAAGTGAAACACCATATCATTTTACGATAACTAATCAATGTGAAAGTAAAGCGAATTTATCAATAAATCTAGAAACATTAGAAGTTTTAGAAGAAGAAAATCCCTTAGATGATGACTGGGTAGATGTCATATTATATGAAGGAAAAGGCAAATATAATATAGATGAAACACAAGTATTAAATAATCCAGATGAAAAAGGTTATTATAAAGTAACAGCAAATGAAGTGAATCCAAATCGATTATTAACAGATTCAGTTACTGCATATAATTTATATAATTTTACAATCAATAATGGAGAAACCAAAGAATTTAGTATGTATTTATTATTAGATGAAGAAACACCAGTAGAAACAGAAAGTGGTAAAAAAACAACGAATGCCAAATGGAAAGGAAAAGTAACCATCAATGCAGCATATAAACCAACATTAAATACAGAGGGAATGTTAAGAAAAATAAATTCTACTTATATGAATTATGGATATGGAGATATTGATGAAGAAGGAATGTGGAAATATTATGATAGAATTACCAAAATAGTATTTGAAAATGAATTAAAATCACATGATGATGCAGAACATCATTTTGATGAAAGTGTCGATCACGATGGAAGTGTTATGAGCTATTTAGTGCCAAATGATGATCAAGTACAAATATGGGAAAGTGGAGAAAGTAAATCTGTTAATGCATTTACAGCCTATATCCAAGGAGATGGAGGTATAAAAGGAAATCCAGATAGTTCTAGTTTATTTTATGGATTTGAACACGTAAAATCTATTGAAGGTTTAAACTATTTTGATACCAGTCAAGTAGAAAATATGAGTTCTATGTTTTCGTTACAACTATCTTCTTATTATGAATCTTATAGTGCTTTAACAAATTTAGATTTAATTGCTTTAGATACTAGTAGTGCTACAGATATGAGTTATATGTTTCGTGGTTTGGCTTTGTTAGAAACATTGAATTTAGGCTCTCATTTTGATACTAGTAAAGTAACAAATATGAGTTATATGTTTTCTGGTATAGGTTTATCTAGTTTAGATTTATCTCAAAGCAATTTTGATACAAGTAGTGTAACAGATATGAGTGGTATGTTTACTGAAGCAAAATCATTAGCAAGTTTAGATTTAGGCGATAATTTTAATGCCGGTAATGTAACAAATATGAGTTATATATTTAGTGAAATGGATTCTTTAATAAGTTTGGATTTAGGCGATAATTTTAATGCTAGTAGTATAACCGATGTGAGTAGTATTTTTAGTTATATGAAAAATCTTAGAACATTAGATTTAGGCGATAACTTTAATGCCAGTAGTGTAACTGATATGAGCCTTATATTTGATTATTTAGAAAATCTTGAGACATTAAATTTAGGAAAAAATTTTAATTCCATAAATGTAACCGATATGAGTCAGATGTTTTATGATTTGCCAAAACTAACTACATTAGATTTAGGTGATAATTTTGATACTCGAAATGTTGAAGATATGTCACTAATGTTTCAAGATTTACCTTCTTTAGAAACATTGAATTTAGGATCTCATTTTAATACTAGTAAAGTAACCGATATGGATCAAATGTTTCAAGATGATTCTTCTTTAACACATATAGACTATGGAGAATATTTTATTCATAAAGAAGATGTGACTATTAATCGTATGTTTGCTGGATGTCCTGATACTTTAAATAAATCTGATATTAATACTCATCCATCATGGGAAGGCGTTACTTGGGAATAATTATTTTAAATAATAACATGTTTTTAGTAAAACAATAGTAAAACAATTTAAAAAAAGTTGCTTTTTCTATTTTAAGTTTTATATAATAAAAGAAGTCAAGAAAGGATGGATTTTAAAAATGGCAAAAAAATATGTTTATCTTTTTTCTGAAGGAAATAAAGATATGCGAGAATTATTAGGAGGAAAAGGGGCAAATCTTGCGGAAATGACAAGTATTGGTCTTCCAGTACCACAAGGATTTACCATTACAACTGAAGCATGTACAAAATATTATGAAGATAATCGTGAGATTAATGAAGAAATTCAAACTCAAATCAATGAATATATTGTTAAATTAGAAGAAATTACAGGTAAAAAATTTGGCGATGCGGAAAATCCTTTGTTGGTTTCTGTTAGAAGTGGGGCAAGAGCGAGTATGCCTGGTATGATGGACACCATTTTAAACTTAGGATTAAATGAAGAAGTTGTTGAAGTAATTGCTAAAAAATCAAATAATCCAAGATGGGCATGGGATTGTTATCGAAGATTTATTCAAATGTATTCTGATGTAGTTATGGAAGTTGGAAAAAAATATTTTGAACAACTTATAGATGAAATGAAAAAGAAAAAAGGTGTTACACAAGATATTGAATTAAGTGCCGAAGAATTAAAAGAATTAGCAAGAGAATTTAAAGAAGAGTATAAAGCTAAAATTGGAAATGATTTTCCAGATGATCCGAAAGAACAATTAATGGGCGCTATTAAAGCGGTATTTAGAAGTTGGGATAATCCAAGAGCCAATGTTTATCGAAGAGATAATGATATTCCATATTCTTGGGGAACTGCTGTCAATGTTCAAAGTATGGCATTTGGTAACATGGGAGATGACTGCGGTACTGGAGTTGCCTTTACAAGAGACCCTGCTACTGGAGAAAAAGGTTTGTTTGGTGAATTTTTAACCAATGCTCAAGGAGAAGATGTTGTGGCAGGAGTAAGAACACCAATGAAAATTAGTGAAATGGAAAGCAAATTTCCAGAAGCTTTTGAAGAATTCAAAAAAGTTTGTGAAACTCTAGAGAGTCATTATAAAGATATGCAAGATATGGAATTTACGGTAGAACATGGACATTTATTTATGCTTCAAACGAGAAATGGAAAACGTACAGCACAGGCTGCTTTAAAAATTGCTTGTGATTTAGTAGATGAAGGAATGCGTACAGAAGAAGAAGCAATTGATATGATTGACCCAAGAAATCTAGATACGTTATTACATCCTCAATTTGATGCGAGTGAATTAAAAAAGAAAGCTCCAATTGGAAAAGGATTAGGTGCTTCTCCAGGTGCTGCTTGTGGAAAAATTGTGTTTACTGCTGAAGATGCAGAAAAATGGAAAGAAAAAGGTGAAAAAGTAGTTTTAGTTCGTCTTGAAACTTCTCCAGAAGATATTACGGGAATGAAAGCGAGTGAAGGAATTTTAACTGTTCGTGGAGGAATGACATCTCATGCAGCTGTTGTTGCTCGTGGTATGGGAACTTGCTGTGTTTCTGGATGTGGCGAGATTATTATGGATGAAGAAAAGAAAGAATTTACTTTAGCTGGAAAAACTTTCCATGAAGGAGATTATATTTCTATTGATGGAACAACCGGAAATATCTATGATGGTCTTATTAAAACAGTAGATGCTACAATTGTGGGAGAATTTAAAAGAGTCATGGATTGGGCAGATAAATATAAAAAATTAAAAGTAAAAACAAATGCTGATACTCCAAAAGATGCTAAAAAAGCTCGTGAATTAGGAGCAGAAGGAATTGGCCTTTGTCGTACGGAACATATGTTTTTTGAAAGTGATCGAATTGCTGCTTTTAGAGAAATGATTTGTGCTGATACCAAAGAAGAAAGAGAGAAAGCTTTGGACAAAATTTTACCATATCAACAAAAAGATTTTGAAGAGTTATATGAAGCTTTAGAAGGAAATCCGGTAACAATTCGTTATTTGGATCCACCATTACATGAGTTTGTTCCAAATACGGAAGAAGAAATTGAAAAACTTGCTAAAGTGCAAAATAAAACTGTTGAAGAAATTAAAAATTTAATTGCTAGTTTACATGAAGTAAATCCAATGATGGGACATCGTGGCTGTCGTTTAGCAGTTACTTATCCGGAAATTGCTCAAATGCAAACTAAAGCTGTGATTCGTGCAGCAATTAATGTTCAAAAGAAACATTCTGATTGGAAAGTAGTACCTGAAATTATGATTCCACTTGTATCAGAGGTAAAAGAGTTACAATATGTTAAAAATATTGTAGTAGAAACTGCTGATAAAGAAATTCAAGATGCTCATATGGATTTAAAATATCAAGTTGGAACAATGATTGAAATCCCTCGAGCTTGTGTAACGGCAGATGAAATTGCTAAAAATGCTGATTTCTTCTGTTTTGGAACGAATGATTTAACTCAAATGACTTATGGTTTTTCTAGAGATGATGCTGGTAAGTTTTTAGGAGCATATTATGATTCTAAAATTTTAGAAAGTGATCCATTTGCTAAATTAGATCAAAATGGTGTAGGAAAACTTATGAAGATTGCTATTGAATTAGGAAAGAAAGAAAATCAAGAGTTACATATTGGAATTTGTGGAGAACATGGTGGAGATCCAACAAGTGTAGAATTTTGTCACAATATTGGTTTAGATTATGTATCATGCAGTCCGTTTAGGGTTCCAATTGCAAAGCTTGCTTCTGCGCAAGCTGCTATACGTGAAAAGAAAAATAAATAGTTTATAATCTATTTTATATTAGACTGAGGTTTATGAATCTTGGTCTTTTTTGAAAAAGTTTGATGATTTATTTTAATAAAATTAATCATATTTAATATACTATTAATGTATACTAATTGACATTTTCATAAAAATATAGTATATTTGTATTGCACTTGAGAAAGTGTGAAAATGTTTTTCGCTTCTGGATGGTGCGAATAATAAATGATTCCAGTCGACAATGTTTTTCGCTTCCAGGTGGTGCGACTAATAAATGATCCTGGTTGAAAATGTAGAAAGACTTCATCACAAGATGGAGTTTTCTTTTGCTTTATGATATGCTTTCCATGGAGTTGATTACAATGAAAATAAAAACTGGTTACTTATATCATATCAAAAATGAATATTTTGATGTTGTCAATGATGAAAATTTAATGCAAAAATATGAAAAAAATAAGAAAAACTAATTTCATTTGGAGTAAAGATGAAATTTTAACCATTTTTATTATAAAATAAAGAAAAAGATGCTTGTAAAATCGTAAAGAATAATCTTTTTTTTATATTAAAATTATTGTATAATAAAAGAGAAAGATAGAAGGGATGAGAAATATGCAAGCATTATGTATTGGAAAAACTACTTATAATATTACGGTACCAGTAGATGAATACCCAGTTGAAAATATGAAATATATTTTACAAGAAAAATTAGAAGGAAGCGGAGGAGCGGCTTCCAATGTAGCTTACTTACTTGGAAAATGGAATATGGAAACCTATTTTGCTGGAACAGTGGGGTATGATGAAAATGGGTCTGCCATCAAAAAAGAATTAGAAAGTGGCGGAGTTCATACCAATTTTATGGAAGTAAACTATGAGAAAAAAACTACGACAACTTTTATTTTGGCAAATAAAAAAACGACTAGTCGAACTCAAATTGTAATAGAACCAGAAGTATTTCATTTAAAAAAATATGAATATGATATAAGTCCTACTGTGATTTATTCGGATGGTTTTGAATATTCTGCTACAGTTGCCGCTTATAATAAATATCCGGGAATTCCTACGATACTTGGAGCGGGAATTAATGAATCAGATGAAAAAGAAGTTCAAGCATTAATGAAGTATGCTCATTATATAATATTTTCATTAGAATTTGCTTGTAAAATGACTAAAATGACTGTAGATATGAATAATCCACAACATTTATTAAATTTATATAAAGAAGTGAAGGCAAAATGTCCTAATAGTGTTAATATTATTACTCTTCATCAATATGGTGTATTATATTCTGTAAATAATGAAATTAAAGTTATGCCTACTTTGGAAGTAAAAGAAGTCGATCGAACTGGAGCTGGCGATGTTTTTGATGGAGCATTTACTTATGGATTAGGAAAAGGCTATGATTTAGAAAAATGTATTCGATTAGCGAATATTGCCGCGGCTTTATCTACTGTTAAATATGGAGCAAAACAATCTATTCCTATTTTATCTGATGTAATTCACGAATATGAGCAAAAATTTGGTTCTTTAGAAGTAGTTACAAATGAAGTTCCAGCAGCTGAGAATCAAAACACTCCTCCTACGAATGAATCAACTGAAAATTCTCAAAACATTCCTTCTACAAATGAACCAACTGAAAATCAAGCTTCTACACCTAGTGTGAATCCAGCCAATCCAGAACCCGTGAATAATCCACAGCCAACTCCAAACGAAACAGCAGGAAAGTAGTATGTTTGCATGGAATTATTACCCTAAAATTGATTTGCATGGAGAATATAGAACTACGGCTTATACCATTGTTCATGAATTTTTACAAGATCAAAAGAAATTAAAAAATGAATATGTAATTATAATTCATGGAAAAGGAACAGGAGCATTAAAAGAAGAAGTTCATGCTATTTTAAAGCATGAAAAAGATGTTTTAGAATATCAACTTGATCCTGATAATTTAGGTCAAACTATCGTTCATTTAAATTTAAAGTGAATTGGAGACTGAATTTCATCTAAAATTCCCGAGAAATTAAAAATAATAACTTTTCTTGATAAAGTCCCGTAAAATAGTCAAAAAATAAAATAAAAGTAGCAAAATTTTGAAAATGTGATAGAATATATATTGCTTGGAAAAAAATGATTTCAAGCCAAAAAGTGTATCGGATTAGTCCTTTTTAAACTAATTTCCCATACATGAAATATAAATAATTGGTTAAATTGGCTTATTTGTCAACGAAGAAACAGAAGATGGACCTTCTGTTTTTTCGTTGAAATGTTTAAAGATCATTATTTAACATATCAATCATGAATTGCAAATGATAAGAAGTATTAGCAATTTTAAGAATGTCTTGAATACTTTTCCAATCAAAACCATTATCAGTTAAGATCTCAATTAATTTATGATCTAATTGCTTATTCTTCATTAGCAGATTTTCCAAAAAATCAATGAGTTCTTGAATGGAAAAATTACCTAAAATAGGATCCGAATAAAATATGATTTGTTTAAAGTTCTTTTTCATTGTTGTCATCCTCCAAAATATCCTTAGGATTAAGAGAAACATCATCTGGTTTAATATACTTGCATTTTAATGTTTTAATAAACTCAGGATACTTCTTTTTGGTTAAAAGATATGGGGTTTCACCATTTAAAGAATCTCTAGGAATAGAATTAATATGATCTTGAAGTTTTTTAATTTGTTCGTTTGTAAGTTTAGAAAAATTGCTTCCTTTTGGTAAAACTCTTCTGATATATTCATGATTGACTTCAATTTCATGCTTTTGCCAAGAAGAGTAAGGTTTACAATAAAATACATTACAAACTTTTTTGCAGTTATCATAATCTATTTC
>CANQEG010000058.1 GCA_947594705.1 uncultured Bacilli bacterium
GCATACGCTGTTCTTTCCGATGAAAACAAGCGTCGTCAATACGATCAATTTGGTCATGCTGCCTTTGAACAAGGAAGTGGTTCTTATGGAGGATTTAATCCTGGAGATGTCGATTTAGATGATATTTTAAGAAGTGTATTTGGTGGTTCTTTTGGCGGTTTTTCTGGATTTGGTGATTTTTCCGATTTCTTTACAGGAGCATCTTCTAGTTCTTCGAAAAAAAGAAAAGGTAGAGATACTTTAGTAAGATTAGATTTATCATTTGAAGAAGCTGCTTTTGGAGTAGAAAAAGATATTGATTTATCTTTAAATGATGTTTGTGATGAATGTCATGGAAAAGGTGGCTTTGATGAAAAAACTTGTGATTATTGTCATGGACAAGGATTTGTCATAACCGAACAAAGAAGTATCTTTGGAATGGTTCAAAGTAGAAGCTCTTGCCCTAGATGCGAAGGAACGGGAAAAACGTTTGCCAAAATTTGCTCTACTTGTAAGGGAACAGGACAAGTAAAAAAGAAAAAAACAATTTCAATCCATATTCCTGAAGGTGTAGATACCGGACATCAATTAAGAATTTCTGGAAAAGGTGAAAGTGGTTTAAATGGAGGTCCAAATGGTGATATTTACTTTGAAATTCATGTAGAAAAAAGTAAATATTATGAAAGAAATGAAGAAGATTTAACTGTGGAAATTCCAATTACAATTACGGAAGCAATTTTAGGTTGTAAAAAAGAGGTTCCAACTATATATGGAAATGTCTTTATGGAAATTAAACCCGGAACACAAAGTAAAACTAAATATAAATTAAAAGGAAAAGGATTAAAAGTTCCTAATTCTTCTCGAAAAGGGGATGAATATGTTATTGTTAATGTAATCACACCAACTAAAATTTCTCGTGAGCAAAAGAAATTGTTAGAAAGTTTAAATGAAACTGATTTAGAAATTGGCCAAGAATTTAAAGATTATGAGAGATTTTTAAGAAATTCTTAATGTAAATAAATGTCAAACTTTCCATTTCACGAATAATGTAAATTGAAATTTTAACTAAAGATAATAGTATAAATAACGATTTTAGAAATTAATTATTGTATTGAATTAAAACAAATAAATTATATAATTTAAAAGAGGTGTTATATATGAAAGATACAAGACATTTAGGAGTATATGGAGTAATTGTTAAAGAAGGTAACGTACTTCTTGTAAAAAAATCTCGTGGGGCATATACGGGAAAATATGATTTGCCAGGCGGTAGTATAGAACATGGTGAAAAACCTGTTGAAACATTAAAAAGAGAAATAATGGAAGAGACTGGAATGATTGTTCAATCTTACAAAATTTTGGAAGCAAATTCGGCAGTTGTAGATTGGGATAACCCTTATATAAATGAACGAGAACACATGCATCATATTGGAATTATTTATGAAGTTAATGTTCTTGAGGGGAAAATAAAAACCGATGCTGATGGATTAGATTCATTAGGTGCAGTATGGTATCCCTTAAATAAAATAAAAAAAGAAGATGTTAGTCCTTTAACTTACGATGCTTTAAAGTTAAAAGAATTAATATAATTTAAATGTTATGAAAAAGTTGAAAATAAATTAAGGACTTTACATATACCATTAAAAAAGTAAAATTCTAATGATAATTTGACTAAAAAAGATATAAAGAACTAAAAGACTTAAAAGGATCAACAGAATAATGGGAATGGAAATCAATTTTGATTTCTTTTTTTTTATGTATTTGCATCTATTAATCAAGAGAATGAATACTTAAGTAAGTGCTTTCTTAGATAGTTTAGAAATGGTTTTTAAAAGATTGAATAGAATTTTTTTAATATTTTGAATGTTTTGTTATATGAAAATCAAAATTTATGTTATAATTATCTTTATAAGAGTAGAGGTGTGTTGTATGTTTTGTTCAAAGTGTGGAAATTTATTAGATTCTGATGCAAAGTTTTGCCCGAAATGTGGAAATTCTGTAAATATTCAGCAACCATATCAAAACTTTTCAAACTCTAACCAAAATGAACAAAATATTATAAACCAACCTGTAAGTTCTCATTATTCTAATATAAATAAAAAAGTTGATAATAAAAAAATGATTCTTATTGGTTCTGTGATAGGAATAGGTATATTATCTATAGTAGTTTTGTTAACAATGATAATTCAAAATCAAAAAGAAAAATATTATTTTGATACAAATTCAAATGAATATAATAATGAAGTAATTCAATCAACTAATTCATCAACAAAAAAAGGAAAATATAGCACAGCAATAATATATGACCATACGTATTCGGGTGTTCAAATTTCTGATAATAATGATGCATTTGCTTTAATTGTAGAGGATTCCATTTCGCAAAAAAATAATTGTCCAGCTGAGATAAAGGAAATTGAAGAGGAAATCATCAGTAAATATGGTATAACAGCAGTTAATTTATGTGAAATGGATGTAGACTTTGCTAGAGAATTAGAAAATGTCTTTAAAAAAATTTATGAGGAGTATCCTAGTGTAAGAGGGTATATAACAAATCTTACTTTGGTGAATGGTTCATTGAAGGAAAACTTTATTGCGGCTTTTATGCCTGTATTTTACTTTGCAACATCCGATTCATCTTCCACGTATCCTTGGGTAATAAAAACTCAAATATTGTTAAATACATCTTATTTTTTAAATCAAGAAAAATTACAATCTTCTGTGGTGGAAGGTTCTAATTCAGGGCATTTTCCCAAAAATACTACAATATATTCCCCAGTTGCTCATGAATTAGGACATTATTTATCATTTTTAGCAATGATGAAGTATTATGAATTACATTCTATATTGTTAGTCGATAGTAATAATATTCGTCCTTTTTATCAATTATATGATGATTTTGGAGAAGGAAATCACTCACTTATGATGATTCATGAAGCATTTGATAACTATAAGAAAGATACGAATACTTCGATGAGTTTAGATGAATGGAGAGGTACGATTTCTAATTATGCTTTGGCAAAAGATAATAGTGGAAATTATATTTATGATGAAACAATTGCTGAATCCTTCCATGATGTTTATTTAAATGGCGATAATGCAAGTGAGGCAAGTAAATATATTGTAGCTGTTTTAAAAGCAAAATTGGAGGGTGAGTGATTTTGATGAAGAAAAAAATATGTATATTACTAGTTTTTGCATCTTTGAGTACAATTTCTGTGTATGCTTTGTCTAATAATTTTCATTTTGATACATCAAAGTTATCTTATACATCTAATAGTAAAAAAGAAAATGTTGTTGATAATTTTAATAAGAATTATAATTTAACATATTCGATATCAAGTGAAAATAAAGAACTTGAAGAAGAAATAAAAAATCTTACTAAAAAAACAACGTATTTATTATTTGGAGGATTTAATAATACAGATGAAACAAGTGAAAATTATTATAAAAGACATAAGGATTGGCTTGATTTAAGATATAATCCTAAAATTCCGGAAGTTCCTGTAGATGACGATAATCCTTTTGGATTAGATACCTCTAGTCAAGAATATCAAGATGATTTAGTATCAGGAATCACTATCCCACAAATATTTCAGCAAGTAAAAGAAATGGGATTTCTTTATAATTCGTATGGTGACATTAGAGTTACATTTAATGATGACCTTATAATAAGTTCTATTACCTTACCAAATGTAAAAGTTAAAGAACAGAGTAAAGAAGATCCTATGAAATATGATTATATCGAAACAAATTATATTATGTACTATTATTATAAGAAATTAAATGATGAATGGAAATTATATTATTTATATGGCGAATCTACTGATGATGTTAATGATTATTTTAGTGAAATAGAATCAAATGAAACAAAAGGAACAATGGCAATTGCTCCATCTTATAAATCACAATTAAGTACGGTATATAGTTTTGAAAAATTAGAAAGCATGACTCAAGAAGAATTAAATCAAGTTTATAATAACAATATCAATACTGTTGTATATTTAAATAGTTATTATAATAATATGGTTGTTGCTTCTGCGAATGGATTTTTTATTCATAATGGTTTAGTTTTAACTACTTGGAATTTTATAGAAAAATCTTTAATAGAGGCCCAATATATAACAATTAAAGATAGCAATTTAAATACATTTGAAATTGAAGGGATTGTAACTGCTAATCCCGATACAGATGTTGCTGTTATAAAACTGAAAAATGCTGATACACCTGCTGTAACATTAGGAGATTTTAAATCTTTAAAAGTTGAAGATCCAGCAATAACAATTAGTAGTAAGTCTAGTACGGGAGCGATAATCCAAACAGGTATAGTCATTTCTACTGATGATTATATTCAAACTTCCATTCCATTACTAAATACCGATGAAGGTAGTCCCCTTTTAAATCAAAATGGAGAAGTAGTAGGAATAAATACCTCTAAATCTACCAATGCTAGTGTATCTATTGCAATCAATTCTGAAGTTTTAAAGGAAATTCAAAATAAATTTGCAAACATGAATTTTCATGATATAGAATCTATTTCATTTACTGAATTAAAAGAAAAATATTATTATGTTAAATATGATGATGAAAGTATTATGAATACTATTCCTAAAAATAAATGGAAAGAATATTCCAAAATTGGGAATATTGAAAAAACAATTAATTTAGAGTTGGTTAAAGCAAGCTATAAAGATGGAATTGTGAGCTTACGATATAAAAATGGGATTTCAAAATACATAAATAGTATGCAACTTTCTATTGATTTTAAGGAGCAACTATTAAACGATGGCTATAAATTAATCATGGACAATACTTCAAAAGTAATATATCAAAATGATAAATATCAAGTAATTATCATGGATGAATTTGATTACTTAATAATTGTGATGGTGAGATTATGATGGAAAAAGGATTAGATTTTATTAAGAAATATAAATTTGCAATAATAACAGCTATGGTGATTTTGATAGTTGGAAGTATCATTTTTTGTTTCTTGAATATAAACAATAAAAAAGCCACATTAAAAGAATTAGATGAAAGTAATTATTATTTCTGTTATGATAGTACATGGAAAATAGATAAAAAAGAAAATGATAGCATAATCTTAAAACATAATAGTGGAAGTAAAGTAACAATTCAAATCAGTACATTAACAGATGAATATAGGTATGCAACTATGGATGAATTGATAGATGAATTGCTATACAATTTAGAACAACAAAATCCTGATTATAAATTGTTATCTAAAAAACAAGATAAAATAACAAAATATGAATTTGATGGCTATAAACTTTTGTATGAAAATAATAAAGAACAAGTTATGATAAATGTTTATAAAAAGAGTGATCAACTTGTTATTATAAGGTACGAAGCTGAAAACGATTATTTTGATATTTTATTAGATAGTGTTCACTCAATTATATATAACTTAAATATAAAAGATGAAAATTTTGATTTAAAAAATAATTTACAATTAGATATTGCTGATGCGAAATATTCAAAAAGTGAAGAAGTAGATAATGCTATTACAACAAATACAACTTATGAAATAGCTAGTAATCATTATTATGTGGAATATTCTATTCCATCTAGTTTTAAATTAAGAAAGCTTGATTCTTCAAATGGTAAATTTGAATTGGTGTTAGATTCAGGTGAAATTGTTATTGATACTTATATATGGAATAAAAATATATATGAATATTTAGATAAAGAAGCGACTGGTGGAGTATATAGTAATTATAATTATTATAGAGATGATGAAGATTATTCGAATTTTGAAGAAACTTTAACAAAATTAGAAAGTAATTATGATAGTTATATTTATAAGAATAGTTATATTTATAATAGAAATTCTAATAATGGTTTTAACCTAGAATCTACAAGAAATGAAGAAAATGTTGAGTTAATCTATGCTTTAAATAATTGTCATATATTGGTTATTTCCGTAGAAGCAACAGGTGTTCCTATTACGGAAAAATTAATACATCAAATTCAAGTGAATACATCCAAAAATTATGCAAGTTATGTTAAAGTTGAAAAAGATAATAATTTACTTATTGGAACATTACAAAGATTTAGTGATTATAAACGTGACAAGATAGATTATATTACTTTAAAAGTACCAGATAAATATGAAGAGATTGATGAAAATAGAAATATTTATTTAGAAAGAACTTATGCCCTTAATTATAATGAAGATATGTTAATATATGATTATAAAGTACATTATAAACTAACAGAATTATCAGCAGAAGATATCATAGATACTTTTTACTTAAATCCAGTTTATGGAGAATTTCATGAGCTAACTTATTCTGGTGACTTGACATTAAATGGTAAAGTTTTTAAAGTTTATGATGGTGGTTATACTGATATAAGTGGTATAATGTTTACGAATATAAATAGAAAAAAATATTATGTGAATAAGAAAGTATTAGTTTATGAAATTCCTGAGAATGGAAGTTTATATATAGAAATTGATGGAAATGGCAAAGGGTTGGGTGATGATATTATAAATGAATTAACGAATTTTACTTTTGAGGTAAGAGAAAATGAATAAGAAAGAAAGAGGTAATCAAAAATGAATTGTAAAAAATGTGGTTCTCCATTATCAGAGAACGATCGATTTTGTAAAAACTGTGGAGCAACAGTAGATGCTCAAACTGAACAAATGAATGTTCAACAACCAATGAATCAACAATCACAACAAAATTTTAATCAACCTATGTGGTCAAATGGGAATAATCCAAATTACCAACAACCAAAATCTAATGAAAACTTAAAATATATTATTATTGGTGTGGTAGTAGTAGTTGCAATTATTGCAGCAGTTTTAATGGTTTTTATGTTTATTAATAAAGATAATAATAAAAATAATAATACGTATAACGAAGGCTCAACTGGAGGTTCTGAAGTTACATATACATCTAATAAAACATATAAAGTTAATTTTAAAGGATTTACATTTAGTATTCCTGATAATTTAGTATATGAAGAAAAAAATGATGCACTATATATTGGGGATGAAGAAGGTACTTGGATTACACAATTATCATTAGAACCAGGAAGTTTTTCACAAATAAAAAGCAAAAAGAGTCAATTACCTTCAGCGTTGCAACAAGGTGGGTATACTTCTAGTACAGCAGTAGAAAAAACTCTTGGAGGTGTAGAATTTGTAACAATGGAGATCGCTTATGGTGGTAATAATGCTATTTTAGCATTTGCCAAAGCGAATTCAATGTATTATATAGGTGTAGTAGTATCTACTTTAGATAATGATATTGATTACAAATTATTAGAAACAATTGCACCTGTTATAAGTTCAGCTGAACAAACCACGGCATCTAATAGCATAGCTCCAAATAATTCAGTTGACTTTAGCATATTTTCTGATTTGGCTCAATAAAGAAATCAATATGGAATGAATGTTTGTTATAGGAAAAGAAAGAATTTTTAGGATTATGTATTATAACGTTAAATGAATAGAAATCAAGGAAACACTTGGTTTCTTTTTTGAATGGTTTTGAAGCTTGACTTTCAAACAAAGGTATGATATAAAA
>CANQEG010000059.1 GCA_947594705.1 uncultured Bacilli bacterium
TATTATGGCTGCCCAATCTATTGGAGAACCTGGTACCCAACTTACCATGCGTACATTCCACTCTGGTGGTGTCGCTGGAGATGATATTACACAAGGTCTTCCTCGTGTTGAAGAATTGTTTGAAGCTCGTAATCCAAAAGGAAAAGCAACCATTTCTGAAATTAGTGGTAAAGTGACTGTAATTAAAGAAGATAATGGAAAACATCGTATCATTGTTGAAAATGATGTTGAAACAAGAGAACACATTACAAATTACAACATGAAAGTACGTGTAAGTGTTGGGGATGAAGTAAATGCTGGAGATAAATTAACAGAAGGAGTTATTTCTCCAAAAGAATTATTAGCAGTTACCGACCCAATTACTGCTCAAGAATATATTTTAAAAGAAATTCAAATGGTTTATAAATTACAAGGTGTTGATATTAATGATAAACACGTTGAAATTATTTGTAAACGTATGATTAATAAAGTTCGTATTGTCGATGCTGGAGATACATCATTAGTAGAAGGTTTAAGTGTTTCAATGAAAGAGTTTACAGAAGCAAATAAACCAGTTATCTTAGCGGGGAAAGTTCCTGCAAAAGGAAGACCAATTATGCTTGGTATTACCAAAAGTTCTTTACAAACAGATTCTTTCTTATCTGCTGCATCATTCCAAGAAACAACAAGAGTTTTAACAGATGCTGCAATTAAGGGTTCTGTTGATTACTTAAGAGGATTAAAAGAAAACGTTATCATTGGTAAATTAATTCCAGCTGGAACTGGAGCACATCAATATAGTGATATTGAACTTGTTTTACAAAAACAATTTATGGATGATGAAGCAAGTGAAGTATTAGAAAATAACTTGATGGGTTCTGAAGATGATAGTGTCGAAAGTCAAACAGAAGAAAAGAATGAAGAAAACACTGAAGAATAATCAGTGTTTTTTGTATATAAAATGATAACATCTCAAAAAATTCATTGACTCGGGGGGGGGTCTATGTGATAAACTCATTCTAGGAAACTAGGGTGATTTTTTTATATGGAATTAAGAAAATTTAAAGAAAAAAATCCTAAAAAAGTAGGAATTATATTATTTACAATTACTTGTATTTTATTAATTAGTGGAGTAATTTTATATAGAACCTTTGCTATATTTCAAGTTGATACAACCCAAAATATGATTGAAGGAAATATACAAGATGAAGGCGACATTAGATTCATGGTATATGTAGATGATGTTTTACAAAAAGATGTGCCAAGTAAAGAAAGTGGGTATTCCTTAGATACCAGTACAAGTTATTGTGAGAATGGTGATTTAATTTCATGGAATGATGAAAAGTGGAGTGTCGAATTAAAAAATATAAGTACTACCAAAACAAAATGTTATTTAAAATTTAAACAAATATACAAAGAAGAAATATTAAATGGAGCCATACCAGATTTAATGAATGGAAGACTTGTTCCAGTAAAAATTAGTGATACAGAAAAACCAAGTGATGTAACAAGTTATTCCAATACTGATAACAACTATGGAGGAAAGGTAACAAAAGCAGATATTACAAGTGAATGGTATAGCTACAGTAAACAACAATGGGCAAATGCAGTGATACTTAAAGATGGTAAAGTAGATGATTATCAACCAGGAGATGAAATACTTGAAAGCGATATCGAAAGTTATTTTGTATGGATACCAAGATATAGATATCAATTAAAAGATGATGAATCAATTTATGATGAGTATAGTGATATTAATCAAAAATTTGGAGAAAAATTGAATAATAACGATATACCTAATAAAGGAATAAATAACCCATATGAAATTGTTTTTGAAACGAAAGAAAAAGGTTTATCTACAGGAACTCAACAGAAGGAGTATTTGACTCATCCAGCATTTGTTTCATTTGACGTTAATGGTATGTGGGTAGGAAAATTTGAAACAGGTACAACACTTACTAGTAATTATAATATAACAAATAGCTCTTCCGTGCAAATAAAACCAAATATATATAGTTGGAGAGAAATTCAAGTAGTTAACGCATTTTATACAAGTTATGAGTACCTTCGTGATTTAGAAAGTCATATGATGAAGAATATGGAATGGGGCGCTATTTTTTATTTGACATATTCTAAATATGGAACATGTAAAGAAGAAAAATGTAGTGAACCAAGAATTAATAATAATGGATATTATGTTACAGGATATTCAGCAAATTTTGAGCCAACCTGTGGATATACTGCAACCAATGAAAACTGTAATAAATATGAATCGGTAGAATTAAATAAAGATGGATCTTTAGGCTGGAATTATTATAATCCAAATAGTCAAATTGCGAGTACAACAGGAAATTATACCGGTATCTATGATATGTCAGGAAGTGCATGGGAAGTTGTAATGGGAGTAATGCAAGGAGGTAATAATAATCCTAATCCGGCAAGTGGACCTAATGCTACCCATCATTCGGGATTCAATGGACCATATTCAAATTGTACTGATAATGGTGGTAAAGAAAATTGTGATGGAACTACTCAAAATATTACAGGAAAAGAATGGCCACCATCTATATATTATGATTTATATAGTTATGATATAGTTCATACTACCTATCAAAGAGGTCATTTAGGTGATGCAACCAAAGAACTGGGGCCATTTTATTCTATAAACTATAATTATGGAACGTATAAAACAACAGGGTATATAAGTAACTATTTTGCCGATTTTGCGTACTTTGTATATGCTGGTAATCCATGGTTTGTATGGGGTGGAAGTTTCTCATATGGCAGTGAATCAGGTGTTGGAGCATTTGGTGTTTGGACCGGTGACACAAATGCTGCTTACACTTTCCGTATTGTTCTTGCTCCATAATCCATAAAGTAAGATAGACTTTTTAAAATAATTTTGTTACAATGAACCTAGAAAGGTATAGGTAAAAAATGAACAAAAAAATTTATTATATAATAATTCCTGTTCTTATTGTTATTGTTTTAGGAAGTGTAATATTTTTAAATCGCAAAAAACCATTAAAGGAAACAAAAGGGGTATTGGTTGTTCCCACGATGCAAGATATTTTAGAAAGTGATAGTAGTTGGTGTGCTACATTTGAATTAATTTGGAACGATTTAAAAAATGAAGTAGTAAAAAAAGATATAGTTTTTTCTCCCCAAGAAGTCTATGCCGAAAACTTAAATAAAGAAGAATTTACCGAAGATATGATATCTAGTGAATATTATTATAAAACATATGGTTTTAAAACTTTAGAATTAAAAAAAGAAATTGAAAAAGCAATTTATGAAAAGTTTCATCAAAAAAGTGATATATTAGACCAATTTGATTGGAGTGAAGATGAATTAGATAAAAATCTCAATCGTTATTTCTTTTATACGATGTTATATCGAGAATTTGAATTTTTAAAAAAATTTGATTCATTAAAAAATGATAAGTTTAAAAATACAGAAAATGTAAAATATTTTGGAATCGATTCTAATACAAAAGATTCTGTTGGAAGTCAAATTGTTGTTCTTTATTATACAAATAAAAATGATTTTGCTTTTTATATCAATACGAAATCCAATGATGAAGTAATTTTCTATAAAAATCCCAAAGGAAATAATTTTCAAGAAATTTATGAAAATATGAAAGAAAAAGAAAGAATTTATAAAGGAAGTAAATCTTTTTCTGCTATCGATGAACTTAAAATTCCTTATTTAGATTTTAATATTCTAAGAGAATATACTGAATTAGAAAATAAACCATTTGAAATGGAAAATGGTTTAGAAGGAGAAATTATGAAGGCCATTCAAAGTATTAGTTTTTCCTTAAATGAAAAAGGTGGAAAAATAAAAAGTGAAGCTGGTACAGACATGCAAGTAAACTCTATTATACCAGATGAAAAAAGAGAATTTTATGTCGATGATACATTTGCCATATTCTTAAAAGAAAAAGGAAAAGATGTTCCTTACTTTGCAAGCAAAATCAATGATATTACCAAGTTCCAACAATAAAATAAGTACCATAAAAGTACTTTTTTATTTGTATATAATTTTAAAAAATGAATAAGATATAGAGATTATTATGAAAATACCTTTTCGTTATCAAGTTTCTGAGTTTGACTGTGCACCGACATCTATTTATAATGTCATAAGTTATTTATGTACAACATTTGAAGTACCTGCTAAAGTAATCAAAGATATTATGGAGTTAAGTATGGATGTATCTTATCAAAATAAAGAAGGAGAAGGGGGAACAAGTACCAAACAAATGAAAAAAATTTGTTCTTATGTAACCAAGAATTTACCCATTCTGTTAGAAAAAGAAAAATCATTTTCAAAAATTCTTCATGAAGGTGGATGCGTTTTATATCGAACTACTTTAGATGGCTATGACCATTATGTTTTAATAACTGATTATGATGAATGGTATTATTATTTATGGGATCCATACTATTTAGAACAAAAAGAAGGAGTAGAAGTAATTTTAAATCACCCAACATGGAATCGAAAAATATGCAAAAATGTGATTGATAGCAATCAAGATTATGGAATTAAAAATCATGAATACTATGGTTTTAAGAAAATTAGCACTCAATATTGACAAGTGCTAAAATATGAGATATAATACCTCTAGAAATGGAGGGGTATATATGTATCCAAATAATGAAGAAAGTATTCAAAAACCATTAGAAAAATATGGTCGTGATATAACCAAAAACGTGAAAGACAATAAAGTTGATCCTGTAATTGGAAGAGATGAAGAAATTAGAAATGTTATTCGGATTCTTTCTAGAAAAAGTAAAAATAATCCCGTTTTAATCGGAGAACCAGGTGTTGGAAAAACAGCGATTGTCGAAGGTCTTGCTCAAAGAATTGTAAAAGGAGATGTTCCAAGTAGTTTAAAAAATAAAACCATTTGGGAATTAGATTTAGGCGCGCTTGTTGCCGGAGCCAAATATCGTGGAGAATTTGAAGAAAGATTAAAAGCAGTATTAAAAGAAATTCAAGATAGCGATGGAAGCATCATTATGTTTATTGATGAAATTCATATGATAGTTGGAAGTGGTGCCGAAGGAGCAATGGATGTTTCTAATATGTTAAAACCACTTTTAGCCCGTGGTGAAATTCATGTCATCGGTGCGACTACATTAAATGAATACCGCAAATACATTGAAAAAGATGGTGCCTTAGAACGAAGATTTCAAAAAGTTTTAGTAAAAGAGCCTACCGTAGAAGATACTATAACCATATTAAGAGGGTTAAAAGAACGTTTTGAAATATTTCATGGAGTTCAAATTAAAGATGGAGCCTTGGTGAGTGCAGCTACATTATCTGATCGTTATATCACCGATCGTTTCTTACCTGATAAAGCAATTGATTTAGTAGATGAAGCTTGTGCAACTATTAAAGTACAAATGGACTCTGTCCCAGTTTCTCTTGATACCTTAACAAGAAAAATTATGTCTTTAGAAATAGAACGTCAAGCTCTTCATAAAGAAAAAGATGAAATTTCTAAAAATAGATTACAAGAAATTGCTCAAGAATTAGATTCCTTAAAAGAAGAAGAATCCGCTTTAAGAGCTAAATGGGATAGTGAAAAAAAGAAAAAAGAAATCATAAATAAAAAGAAAGAAGAATTAGAAAAAAATCGCTTTGAACTTGAAAAAGCAGAGAATAACTATGATTTAGAAACAAGTGCAAGACTTCGCCATGGTGTAATTCCAACACTAGAAAAAGAATTAGAAGAATTACAAGCCGAAGAAAAAAATAGTATTTTATCAGATGAAGTCAACGAAGAAAAAATTGCTGAAATTATCTCTCGTTGGACAAATATTCCTATTTCTAAATTAATGAGTAGTGAAAAAGAAAAACTACTAAATTTAAAAGAACGTTTAAAACAAAGAGTCATGGGTCAAGATGGTGCCTTAACTTTGGTAAGTGAAGCCATTTTACGTGCAAGAAGTGGAATGAAAGATCCCAATAGACCAATTGGTTCCTTTATCTTTTTAGGACCAACAGGAGTTGGAAAAACAGAAGTAGCAAGAAGTCTTGCTTATGAACTATTTGATGATGAAAGACATATGATTAGAATCGATTGCTCTGAATATATGGAATCATTTAATGTTTCTCGTCTTATTGGAGCTCCTCCAGGATATGTTGGGTATGATGAAGGTGGTGTCTTAACAGAAGCAGTTCGAAGAAATCCTTATAGTATCGTTTTATTTGATGAAATCGAAAAAGCCCATCCAGATGTATTAAATTTATTATTACAAATCTTAGATGATGGAAGACTTACCGATAGTCAAGGAAGAACAGTTGATTTTAAAAATACCATTATTATCATGACAAGTAATCTAGGAAGTGAATATATTTTAGAGGAAACACCAGATGCCAAAGAACTTGTTTTAAAAGAATTAAAGTCTCATTTTAGACCAGAACTAATTAATCGTATTGATGAAATCATTGTATTTGATTCTTTAAAGAAAGATACGGCCTTAGAAATCTTAGAAAAACTAATTCGTGAATTAAATAAAAGATTGGAACAAAATTATTTACATGTTGAAATTACTGATAAAGCCAAAGAAAAAATCATTGATGAATCTTTTGATGCTGAATTTGGAGCTAGACCAATTAAAAGATATGTAACAAGATGTATTGAAACTTTACTTGCTAATGAAATGTTAAAAGAAGATTTAGAAGTTGGAACAACGCTAGTTGTAGATTTATCAGAAGATGAATATATCATTCATAAAAAATAAAATAAAAACTACAATATACTATGAAAAGAAAAGAATATATTGTAGTTTTTTTATGTATGTTATTTTTAATTTCAACAATTTCCTTTATTCATGTAGGTCTTGCAAAAGAAAAAGAAGTAAAAACCCCAAAGCTTCCTAAAATAAATTTAAAGATTCCTCATATTACCAATGAAACAGTAAATCAAATAGTTACTTCTCATTTAGAAAAAGAAAAAAATGCTTTTTTAAAAGAAATAGAAGGCTTAGAGGAAAAAGAGTATTCGTTTTTAGTAACATCAGATATTTATTATGTAAAAGAATATATTTCTTTAGTTTTCTTTATTTCTAAATATACAGGAGGAGCTCATCCCAATCACTTGATTTGGACTATCGTTTACGATACAAAAAACAATCGTGAATTTACGATTGAAGAACTAACCAAAAATAATAATTTAAAAAAAATAGTAAGAAATGTAAGAGGAGATTTATTGTTAAATCCTAAAATAGTAGATACTTTATGGCTTATGGAAGGCACGAAAGAAAATTTACAAAATTATGAATATTTTGTGTTTACCGAAAAAGGAGTATTGTTTTTCTTTCCACCTTATCAACTTGCTCCTTATAGTAGTGGCATCTTAGAATCTCTAGTGTCACTTTAATGAAATACTCTTGTAATATGTAGCTAAATATTATATAATGATTTTAAGATACATTTGATGTTAGGTGTTGTTACTCTCAGTTCATAAATTTTTTAAATTTTATTGAATAGAGAGGAGATGGTCCTAGATGGAGAATTATGGAATATTT
>CANQEG010000060.1 GCA_947594705.1 uncultured Bacilli bacterium
ATCTTAAGCTACTTCTAGTTTACATCATTTTTCTATTCTTGTACAGTTTTATCACGCATGAAATGGAACAGAGCTAATCTTTTTTAAAATGTAAAGCGATTCGACAAAATATGACAAAGTTTTTAAATTGACTTTAAAAAAAAAAGATTACTCTACATAATCACAATTTAAACAAGTAATCTTATTTTTCTTTTCGACAAGTGTTCCATTACAATTAGGGCATTTTTTTTCGATTGGTTTATCCCAACTTGCAAAATCACATTTCGGATAATGGCTACATCCATAAAATATTTTTCCTCTTTTGGTTCTTTTTTCTAAAATCATTCCATCACATTTAGGACAAGGCATAATTTCAGTATTTTTTTTCACTTCTTTTTTTATATATTTGCAAGTAGGATAATTAGAACAAGCTGTAAACTCTCCAAAACGCCCTCTTCTTTTTACCAAAGGACTTCCACATTCGGGACAATCTTCGCCAGTTTTTTCAGCTTCTTTTTTCTCCATATTATGAAAGGCATTTTCCACCATCGGTTCAAATGTTTGATAAAAATCTTTTAATACTTTAATATAATTTAAATTTTCTTCCGCTATTTTATCTAAATCTGATTCCATATTGGCAGTATATTCTACATTTACAATATTGGAAAAAAATTCTTGTAATTTATCAGTTGTTTCTATTCCCATTGGCGTAGGAACAAATTTCTTATCTTCTATTTTTACATAATCCCGATCTTTTAAAGTTTGAATTGTTGGAGCATAGGTACTTGGTCTTCCAATTCCTAAAGATTCCATTTCTTTAATTAAACTACTTTCTGTATATCGTGGTTCTGGTTTGGTAAAATGTTGTTCTTTTTTAATTTCATCAGATACGATCGCACCACTTTTATAAGAACGAAAATCTGGTAAAACGGTATCTTTTTGTTCTTCAAATTTATAATATACTTTTAAATACCCATCAAATTGTAAAACCGAACCAGTTGCTTTAAATAAGTAATCATTATTATTTAAAGTTACAGTCGTATTTAAAACTTCGGCAGCACTCATTATTGATGCTAAAGCCCGATAGTAAATCATTTCATATAATTTATATTCATCGGGAGTTAAATAGCTTTTTAAAGATTCGGGAGTTCTTTTTATACTGGTAGGTCGAATTCCTTCATGGGCATCTTGTATATTTTCTTTTTTCTTAGGTACTTTTACACTACCAACATATTCGGGACCATATTTTTTTTCAATATACGACTTTGTTTCTTTGACAAACTCCATAGAAACACGTTCTGAATCTGTACGCATATAAGTAATTAAACCTATACTTCCTTCATCTGTATCAATTCCTTCATAAAGTTTTTGAGCAATTCGCATCGTTTTAGAAGAAGGAAAATTTAATTTATTCACGGCCATTTGTTGCATAGTTGTTGTTTTAAAAATAGGTTTACTATTTCGTTTTACAGCTTTTTCTTCCACATTTTCAATTTGAAATGCTTTTTTTAATTGGGCTAAGATATCATCTGCTTCTCTTTCCCCTTTAATTTCAATTTTTTTATTTTTATATTTTTCTAAAGTCGCTGTGAAATCTTTAAAATCAGCAGTTATCGTCCAGTATTCCTCTGGAACAAAAGCAAGAATTTCTCTTTCTCGATCTACAATTAGTTTTAAAGCTACACTTTGCACACGTCCAGCACTTTTTCCTCCGGTTTTACTTTGCATTAATTTACTTAAACGAAATCCAATAATGCGATCTAAAATTCTTCTTGTTTCTTGACTTCTCACCAATGGCTCATCAATCTTACGCGGATTTTTTAATGCATTTAATACTACATCTTTGGTAATTTCATTAAAGGTAATTCGATCATAATTTTCTTCTATTCCTAAGGCTTCTTTTAAATGCCATGAAATAGCTTCCCCTTCACGATCGGGGTCAGTAGCAAGATATATATAATCCGCATCTTTTACATCTTTTTTTAACGTATTAATTAGTTTTTTCTTTCCTTTTATTGGAATATATGTAGTTTCAAAATTATGATCCACATCTACTCCTAAACCAAATTTCCCTGAAGTCGCTAAATCCATAATATGACCTTCACTAGCAACCACTTTATACTCTTTTCCTAAAAAAGCTTTGATTGTTTTACTTTTATGTGGAGACTCCACGATCATTAATTTACTCATCTTTTTCCTCCTGTTTCTCTTCTTCCATCTCTTTTAAAGATGTTTCTAAGTAATCAAAGTAATTGTTTGTAATAGCAAGCTTACTCATTTCTTTTTTCTGATAAATTTCCATATTAATTTTTTGAATTTCTTGATTCGTATAGGTTTTATCACTGAAATAAGTAATACTTGAATCCACTGCATTATAACGAGCTACATCATCTTCCCACGAACCGTCTGCAAATACCACTCTACCAGAAAATGAGGAAGAAAACAAGTCTTCTCCTAAATAAAATCGTGGATCATAGTCTAAATTAAATAAATTGGCAAGTGTTGGCAAAATATTCATATAAAATGTTTTATTTGTAAATACCTTTGGTTCTAAATCACTTTGATAAATCAAAAATGGAGTTTGTTCAATTTCATAAAATTCATTAATATCAAATGGAGACACCATTTGAACATCTTCATCAGATAATCCATAAGGATAGTGATCCCCATATAATACAATTACCGTATCTTTTAATGCATTATGTTGTTCTAAAGAATTCAGTAACGTTCCTAAAGCATCATCAGTTACTTTAGCTTTTGATAAATATCTTTTTAAAGTCATAGAATATTCGGTATTTTCAAAAAGACTTATATATTTATCACCATTTACACTAGAATCATCATAAGGTTGATGAGCAGTTACAGTTGTAATCCAAGCCATAAATGGTTTTTTCTGAGTAAAGATACTCGTTGCTTTCTCCATTAATTCTACATCACTTGGCCATTCTAAATAATTGGTTGAATCAAAACTTATATTTAAACGATTGCCATCATAATATTCTTCACTTCCCATAGCTTGATGAAAAATATCTCTCGCATAATAAGTAGAATCTAAATCGTGATAACTAGATGTAGTATAACCTTTTTGGCGAAATTGTCTAAATATAGAAGTAAAGTAAGAATTTTCTGGATAAACATTTACCGTACAAGATGTATTTAAAGGATACAACGAAGTCATTCCACTAAACTCATTATCTCCCGTTGCACAGGCATTTCGAGGACTATAATTGTTTTCAAAATACCATCCATGCTCTAATAGTTTATGAAAATTAGGAAAATATTCTTCCATTGTTATAATATTACTAATCGATTCCATCATAATCACGATTACATTTTTATTTTCAAAATACCCAGTATACTCATTAATATCTGTAATTGGGCGATTTATAAAATAGCGATTTAAAGAATTACGATAAGGGTCTGTTTCTAAAGAAATCAATTTTTTCCAATTGGTATCATCAAAACTTCTTTTGGTTTCTTGTTCTTTCGTATCTTCAAATTCTTCTAATACATGAATTGGAAAAATACTTTGTCTAATATCTAAAAGGGCAAATAAACTTGTTCCAAATTGACTTACCGCAACAGAAGAATTTAATGGTGATAAAAATAATTTTTTATTTTCAACTAATTGTAAGGGATTTTGCATCCAGGAAAGAAATAATGTGGAAACATAACAAGCTCCAATTAATATCAAACTTATAATTCCTGAAATTTTTGCTTTTAAAGAATAGGAATTTGTCATTTTTTGATTTGCTTTTTTAGATATAAAAAAATAATATATATATAATAAGAAAGGAATAAAAATGAAATAATATTCCCAATGATAACTCATTAAAAATTCTTTCACATAACTAGTTACTGCTCCAAATTGACTTGAAGTTCCTACTGAAATAAAAATTCCCAAAAAGTTTCGAAAACCTGCTTGAGCCCATGCATAACAACTAGCAACAAGTAAAATTATTCCCCAAAGAATTTCACGAACTCTTTTTTTCTTGATAAAAAATAAAAACCATTCGATCACAATTCCCAAAAACAAAGAAGAAAGAAATATTCTTAAAGTAGCATAGTCAAAAAATGGCAAATTTAATACCGACCGAAAAATCACTTCAATTCCAAAAAGAAACAAAGTGTTAAAAATAATCTCTGTTAGAAAGATATTTTCTTTAAACTTCTTCATAAATATCACTCTCTTTAATTAAATCACGAACTGGACCATAAGTAAACCTATAATCTTTTGTAGGACCGTAAAGTTTTAACAATTCTAAGTGTCTTTTGGTTGGATATCCCTTATGATTTTTTAATTCATATTGAGGGTATTTTTTATCTATTTCATAAATAATATGATCTCTTGTTACTTTAGCAAGAACACTCGCAGCAGCAATGGTAATAGATTTGGCATCCCCTTTTATAATTGGAAGCACAGGAACTTTATATTTGGGAATAGGCATAGCATCTGTGATAACATAATCAGGTTTTATATTCATGTTAGAAATAGCTTTTTTCATCGCCAACCTACTTGCTTCATAAATATTTATTTCATCTATTTTTTTAGCACTTATAATTCCAATTCCATAAGAAATTGCATCTTTTTGAATGATTTCATAAAATTTTTCACGTTTTTTTTCACTTAATTTTTTGGAATCGGTAAGTCCTTCTAATTGATAATTTTTAGGAAGAATCACGGCCGCAGCAACAACTGGTCCCATTAAGGGTCCACGTCCTGCTTCATCACATCCACAAATAAGTTCATAGCCTTGTTGATATAATTTTTTTTCATATTCTAACATGTCTACTTCCATACTATTCCTACTTTCTATCAAAGGTAATTTTTTGAATTGCTTCTGTTTTGATATCATTAATAATCTTTAAAGAAACTCGATCGTAATCAACTTCTTTATTTTTTATTGCACCAATTTTGAAAGCAATTTTTTCAAAAGCTTCTAATATTGTATCATCATTTACTTTTTTAAGTCCATATATTTCTTCTAAAATTCCCGGATAATAATCAGATAATTTTTTTAAAATATGAACTGCTACATCATCTATAGGAATCACTTCTTGTTTAATAGCAGTAAAAGCAGCAAGATTTAAAGCGACTTCTCCTTGATCCAATCTAGGCCAAAGAATTCCCGGTGTATCTAAAAGAAGAATATCACTTCTTGTCCGAAGCCAATTTAATTCTTTCGTAACCCCCGGATTATTCCCAACATTTGCTACTTTTCTTTTACACATCCGATTGATAAGAGTACTTTTTCCAACATTAGGAATACCAATTACTAAAGCTCTAATTTCCCGTTCTTTTAAGCCTTTTTCTTTTCTTTTTTCTTGTGTACTAGCCATAATTTCATGCGTTAAAGAAATAATTTTTTCATAATCGTTTCCTTCATTCAAATCCACAAGAACTACATGATTTCCTAAATTTTCATAATATTTTACCCATTCATTTGTCACTTTTAAATCACATAAATCCTTTTTGGTCATAATTAAAATCTTTGGTTTATTTTGAATTAAATCATATACATCTTTAATCTTTGAAGAATAAGGAATTCTTGCATCTACTACTTCATACACAATATCAATTTGTTTGTATTTTTCAGCAATAAGCCTTCTGGTTTTCGCCATGTGACCTGGATACCATGCGATACGGACATCTGGAAACTCTTTATTTTTTTCATTATTATTTTCATTTGACATAAAAATCACTCCTCATT
Organism: uncultured Bacilli bacterium; assembly: GCA_947594705.1. Lineage (GTDB taxonomy): Bacteria > Bacillota_I > Bacilli_A > RF39 > UBA660 > Ventrenecus. Next base: position 5,691 of record CANQEG010000060.1, read on the forward strand.
TTCTAACATTTATTATTTTAATTTTTAGTTGAATACAACTATAGTCAGCTCATAATTTTTTTATTTATTTTTCTTCTTCCCATTCATCCACTATTTCATACCCTATACTATTATCTTTTATATCGTTTAATTTTTCAATTATTTCTTTATGATTTTTTTCATCATTCATATTCTTTTTTTTGGCATTCATATTATTATCTTTTTTAGCTTTTTCATAATATATTTTTGTAATTATCCAACTAAAAAATGCACCTATAATTCCACCAATAATAAGAGATAGCCAATCAATTTTCACTTTCTTTTCTCCTTTCTTAAAAATCACTTATATTCTACTTTTATTTAATTTCATTATCAATATTTTTAGATTCATTAAGATATTTTTTATAAAACTCATCCATTGAAGATATATATTTTTCATCTTGAATAACCCTATATTTTTCATATTCGCTCTCAGCTTTATCAACTGCTTCTTTATGAGTTATTTTACCAAAATGAGTCAAAATATTTTTTTCTCTAAATTTTAATAACTTATCCGTTATATTTATCCAATCATTCATAGTCATAACTTTGTGTTCATATGCCATGTCTTCAGCATAATCTAAAAAGGCTAAAGTAAGACGATTTAATTTAATTAACTCTTCTTCAGTTAAATAGTTTTTAGCTATAGAAACATCATATTTATATATTAATCCATCAGGACTATTTTTCCAATTCGTAAGTCCCATATTTTCTTTATTAGCATCAGCTCTTATATAAATTAATTCAGCAGCAGTATGACCACTTATCGCATAATGTAATTTATTTTGTACTATTTTAAAAAATGTATATGCCTCTTCAGTTTTTGGATTATAATCAGTTGATGTTGCAATAAATAAATCAGTAATTTTTTGATAAGACATTCTTTCACTTACTCTAATAGTTTTAATTCTTTCTAATAATTCATCAAAGTATATAGTACCAAATTTATTTCCATTTATAAATCTTTCATCATTTAAAGCAAAACCTTTTATCATATATTCTTTCAGTATTTTAGTTGCCCATATTCTAAATTCAGTTGCTTTTTTAGAATTAACTCGATAACCAACGGCAATTATAGCATCAAGATTATAAATTTTAACTTCATTTGTTTGTGTCTTTTCTTTAATTGCTCCATGTTGAGTGGTATTTTCCATTTTGGAAACAACCATACTTTCATTTAATTCTTCTTCATCAAATATATTTTTCAAATGTTTTGAAATTGCCGATATTCCAACATCAAAAACTTTAGACATTCCTTTTTGGGTAAGCCATAAAGTTTCATCTTTATAAATTGCATCAACAACTATATTACCATCTTTATTTTTATATATTAATAAATTGTTTTGTTCTTCTATTTTTTTCATTCTCTCATCTCCAATCTATAATTTTTCAAAAAAGGAAAAACTTTTTTTGCCAAATTTCTTTATTTATAATGGTTTGTTAAGGTGTTTCCAAAAGTGCGTATCGCATAATTGATTATACTTTTATTAACCCCATTATTGTTTTCATTCATTTTCTACACCTTCTTTTCTTGCCAATTCATACAATTTTTTATTATTTTAATCAATTCTTCTTTGGAAGGCAAATATGTTAAATATTTTGAGGCATATACATTTTTCACATCATCTCCTAAAGTCATTTCTACTACTGCATCATC
>CANQEG010000061.1 GCA_947594705.1 uncultured Bacilli bacterium
AATACTTCAAACATTGATTTCTTTAATGTATATAAAGAATATAATTATCACGTGTGAAATGGAACAGAGCTAAAAAATTATCAATTTCGTGATATACTAGTATTAGAAATAGGGTGGCTATAGTGAAAGAAAATTATGATGTAATTGTAATTGGGTCTGGATTAAGTGGTCTTATTACAGCACTTACGTTACAAAAAAAAGGTAAAAAAGTCTTAGTTTTAGAAAAAGGAAAATTACCGGGTGGCGTTGCGACTTCTTTTATGCGTGGGCGGTTTACTTTTGATGTCGGCTTTTTTGGATTATTAAAATATGGCAGCATAGAAAATAAGGGAGAACTTTATGAATTATGGCAAAGATTAAATATTGATTTTAAAATAAATATGAAAAAATCTCTTCCTATTGTATTTTTTCAAGGAAATGAAAAACAAGAATATTCTTTTCCAAGTAAAATGGATGATTTTGTTTTAAAAATGGAAGAGTATGTTCCTAATAGTAAAGATTCCATAATAAGTTTCTTTGGTCTTTGTGAAGATATCAAAGAAGCTTTAGGAGAATTAGAAAATAAAGAAATCACAGAACAAGAAATACAATTAAAATACCCTAACTTTGTTCAACTTGCTTCGCAAAAAGTATTGCCCGTTTTAGAAAAATTAAACATGCCTAAAAAGGCAATGGAGCTTCTTACTTCTGTATGGGTTTATTTTGGAACTTCGATAAAAGATTTATCATTTGTAAGTTTTGCTTTATGGTGGGATAGTTATGTACATTATGGTCTTTCTTATCCTCAACAAACGTATTATGATATCACGGCTACTTTGCAAAAAGAATTAGAAACCCTTGGCGGCAAAGTCTTGCTTTTAGAACCAGTAACGGAAATTGTTGTTGTAGAAAATCAAGTTACACAAGTAAAAACGAATAAAGATACGTATGATGTGAATGAAGTCATTGCAAGTGTAAGTCCAGCCTATGTTTATGAAAAACTTATCCCTTCTATTCCAGAAGAAGTAAGACAATTAGAAAATGAACGCCTTTTAGGATTAAGTCCTTTTTGTATATATTTAGGATTAAATATCTCTAAAGAAGAATTAAAACTTCCTGAAACCTTTTTTCTTCTTCCTAATACCAAACATGATGAAACTTTTAAATCGTTAGAAAAAATAAATAATGAAGTTCTATTAGGAAGGACCTATAACAATGATGAAAATACTACTGTGTTAGAACTTATGGGCTTTTTTAAACCTGATTGTTTTGCCAAAGCAGTTTCCAAAGAAAATTATTTTGCAATGAAAAATATGCTTGCGGAACATTACCTTTCCTTATTAGAACAAGAAAAAAATATAGAAATCCGAAAATACATTGAAGAAATGGATATTGCTACTCCTGTAACATTTGCAAGATATACCAATAGTCCGGGTGGAACAATTTTTGGGTATCTTCAAAAAGGGTATGATAATATTCTTTCTCGAATTATGAATGAAAATGCTGAGAATATTATAAAAGGATTACATTTCTGTGGGTCTTTTTCGAGCTTTGCGAGTGATACTTCGAATACCATGTTAAATGGTGAATATGAAGCTAATAAATTAGGGAAGGAGTAATGTAAAAATGAAAGATATTAAAATCCAAAAAGATGAAAAAGCTCTACATGATTTTAGAGACCTTCAAACAGGAAGAGCGGAAATTATTCAGCATGGTTCTAAAAAGCCTTTGAAAAAAATGAATGAAATTAACTCTTTAGTAAGCACCCTTCATCCTTCTAAAATGATTGTAAAAATAACCAAAATTGTAGAAGAATCAGAAGATATCAAATCATTTTATTTCAAACGAATCGATGAAGAATCATTTCCTAACTATGAAGCGGGAAGTTATATAACTTTAGTAATTGAAAAAGAGGGAAGAACTTATCAAAGACCATATTCTTTATCACTTCCTAGTTCTTATGATAAAGAATGGCGAATTACAATCAAAAAAATCCAAGGTGGAATCATCTCTACGTATTTTCATGAAGAAATGAAAGAAGATGATGAATTTACTATTTTAGGACCTTTTGGAAATTTTTATTATCAACCTCTTCGGGATCAAAAAAATATTGTTTTTCTGGCAGGTGGGAGCGGTATTACACCAATTTACTCGATGATTTTAGATTGTTTTCAAAAAAAATTAGAAACGATTACCTTGATTTATGGTGCTAAAACTGTCAATGACTTAATTTGGAAAAAAGAATTTGATGAGTTTACAACGAAACATTCTAATTTTCATGTCGTTTATGTTTTAAGTGAAGAAAAAAGGGAAGGATATGAAAATGGATTTATTGATGAAGAACTTTTACTAAAAGAAAATATCAAAGGCCAATCTTTATTTCTATGCGGACCAAATAAGATGTATGAAATGTTAAATGAAACATTAAAAAAATTAGATATTCCCAATGCTCTTATTCATTATGAAGAATATCGAAGCATACCAGAGGGATTAAAACCTATCAAATATAACTTAACTGTGAAAATGCCAAAAGAAACCAAAACAATTCCATGTTATCAAAATAAAACAATTTTACAAGCTTTTGAAGAAAATCACATTGTCGCGGCTGTTCATTGTACTGTGGGAGTATGTGGCTTTTGTAAAAGTAAACTGATAAAAGGTGAAATTAAAACAGAAACTAGTTTCTTAAGAAAAAAAGATTTTGATAATAAATATATTCATCCCTGTGTCAGTTATCCTTTAAGTGATATTGAAATTGAAATTCCCTACACATCAAGATAAATCATCTTGATTTTCTTTTTCTTTTTATTTTATAATGAACATAGGTGATATTCTAATGAAGGTAAAAAATATTATTTTAGATGTTGGTGGAGTTTTGGCAGAATACACAGAAAATTGGTTGCTCCCACCTAATATGTATCATATTTTAGAAAAAAAATATATTGATGAAAAAATACTGCAAGAAAAATTAAAAGAACTAACTTACTTACAAACAAAAAATCAAAGAACAATTGAAGAAGAAATTGAAATGTTTACCAATTATTATTATCATGTGTTAGAAGCTATCAATTACCCAAATTATACCAAAGACTTAGCTAAAAAATTAGCATTAGATTGTGTTTATAATAAAAATAAATATACGTTTTACGAAGATGTAATTCCAATGTTAGAAACTCTTTCTAAAACATATAACTTATATATTATTTCTAATGGATGGCCTTCTTCTTATCTTTTTTTAAGGGAACATCAAATAGAGAAATATGTTAAGAAAATCTATATTTCCTCTTTATGGGGAAGTTCTAAATTAGATCGTTTATTTGATATTTTCTTAGAACAAGAAAAAGATGTGAATCCCAAAGAAACTTATTATATCGATGATCAAAGAAATATGATTGAAAAAGCAAGCAAATATGGATTTCATTTAATATTGATGGACCGAAAAAAATTACATTTTAAAGTGGCTGAAAATTTAAATGATGTTTTAGAAACGATTGAGTAAAAAGAATTTGTATTCTTTTTCTTTTTATTTTATAATGAACATAGGTGATGTATTTTGAAATGTTTAAAAATAAAAAAAGGAACAAAAAATACCTACCTTATCATTTTAGAAGAAAAAACACTTGTTGTAACGGATGATATATTAGTAAAATATAATTTATTAACGAAAAAAGATTATAGTGAAAAAGAAATTAATATGATTGAACAAGAAATGAAAGAACTAACGAGTTACTATGATGCTATTTCATATATAAGTAGAAAAATGCGTTCTCAAAAAGAAGTGGAAACTTTTTTAAAAAAGAAAGAATATTCTTTAGAAACGATTCAAAAAACGATTCATAAATTAGAAAAAGAACATTTATTAGATGAAGATAAATATTTAGAAGCTTATTTACATGATACATTAAAATTTAGTTTAGATGGACCAAATAAAATAAAAAGAAAATTAGAACAATTAGGTATCCAAGAAGAAAAAATAAATATTCATTTAGAAGCAATTGATGAAGAAATATGGCAAGAAAAAATAAAGAAAATTATTACCAAAAAAATGAATGGAAATCAAAAATATAGTGAAAAAGTATGGAAACAAAAAGTAATAAATTATTTATATCAAAATGGTTATGATGTTTCTAAAGAAAAGTATATATTAGAAGATATAAATTTACCAAATACTTTAGAAATTGTAAGAAAAGAAGAACAAAAAATAAGAAAAAAATTAGAACGAAAATTTACAGATACAGAGTTAGAATATCAAATAAAAGAAAAATTAAAACAAAAAGGTTTTAAGATAGAAGAGATTAGGGAAGTTTTAAAAGGAGAGTAGTAAATGTTTTATGGTTGTTTATTTTGTCTAAGTGTAATTGTTTTATGTTTATTAGGCATTCAAAATTTTCTTTGGTTATTTTCTATAAGTCTTTTTGGCTTTTTTATCAGTAAATATAGTAAAAATAAAAAAGTTCTTATTTTTAGTATTTTGGTAATTGTTGTTTTGTTACTCTTATTCCGTGTTTACTTATTTATTCCTTCCATGCATAACATTCTTGTTCCTTTAGGTTTTTCTTATTATAGTTTACAATTAATTGCTTATTTAGTAGATATTTATAAAGGAAAAATCAAACGAGAAAATTCCTTCTTAAAATATGTATTTTATATGATGTATCTTCCTCCTTTATTTATTGGACCTATTTTAAGATACAATGAAGTGGAAAAAGAAATGTTTCAAGAAACTCATATAAAAAAAGAAAATATTTCTTTAGGAGTTTCAAGAATATTATGGGGATTATTTAAAAAATTTGTGATTGCCAATCGAATTCTTCTTCTTTTAAATGTTTGGAAAGAACAAACTGGTCTTTTTATACTTGCTTCATTATTTTTGTATACATTAGAACTTTATAGTGATTTTAGTGGCGGGATTGATATTGTCATTGGCGTATCTAAAATATTTGGTATTACGATACCAGAAAATTTCTTACATCCTTTTAACGCGACAACTATCAAAGAATTTTGGAATCGTTGGCATATTGGACTTAGTAGATGGTTAAAAGATTATGTTTATATTCCTTTAGGGGGAAATAAAGTAGGTAAAATAAGACAAAAAATAAATGTTATCATTACTTTTTTAGTATCAGGTATTTGGCATGGACTTAGTTATCTTTGGTGGGGATTATTTCATGGACTTTGTGTTTCTTTTCCAATTTCCCTAAAGTCTAAAAAATTATCTCAAATTATCACCTTTAGTCTTGTTTCTCTTTCCTGGATTTTCTTCTTGTATCCTAATACTTTTTTTCTTCCTTTTCAAAAATTAAGTAGTATTATAACAATATGGAATGGTCTAGATTTTTTCAATTCTATATTTCAAGTTTTAAATATTTGGAATTGGTTTATTCTAATAATTTCTGTATTTTTGATGATGAAAATGGATGTCAAAATAGAAAATTGGTCAAAAAATTGGCAAAAGAAATCTTTAGAGAAAAAAACACTATGGATTTGTACGTTTCTTATTTTGATTTTATTATTTGGTGTATATGGGTTAGGATTTCAAGTAACTGATTTTATATATAGTAAATTTTAGGAGGATAGTCTGAAAAATAATCTTTTTCATGACTATGTGTGCCTTGAACGAAGTGAAAGGAATGTGTGGTTTTTATGAAATATGTAAGAGTGATAGGTATTATATTCGTGTTTTTTCTATTATTTTTATTTTTAAATCGCCTTGTTTCTCCTAAATATCGTACTTCACTTGTAGAAGGAAGTATGACAAGTGCTTTTTATAAAGAAAAAATGAATCATGAAATCATCTTTTTAGGAGATTGTGAAGTGTATGCCAATATTAGTCCAATGGTATTATATGAAGAGGAAGGAATCACTTCTTATGTCAGAGGAAATTCCCAACAACTTCTACCTCAATCTTATTATGTATTAAAAGAAACACTTCATTATGAAATTCCTAAATATGTGATATTTAATGTTAATGCACTTCGATATACAGAGGAAGAAAAAAGTGAAAGTTATAATCGGTTAATGATGGATGAAATGAAATGGAGTAAAGAAAAATTAGCAATGATAAAAGCTTCTATGACGGAAGAAGAAACGATATTTTCTTATATTTTTCCCATTCTTCGTTATCATGATCGAATCACCAATTTAACCACCGAAGATTTTGAATATTTTTTTCAAGATAAACAAACAACTTATAATGGTTTTCTAATCAATAAAAATATCAAATCGGTTACAACACTTCCTACGAAAAAAATATTGGGTAGTTATGACTTTCCTAAAGAAAATATGGAATATTTAGAAAAAATTGTGCAACTTTGTGAAGAGAATAAAATTACGTTAATTTTTATTAAAGCACCTAGTTTATACCCTTATTGGTATGAAGAATATGATAGTAATGTTCAAGAGTTTGCGAAAGAAAATCATATCGATTACTATAATTTTACAGAAGAAATTTCTGAAATTGGGTTAGATTTTTCCACCGATACTTATGATGGAGGATTGCATTTAAATTTAAATGGGGCAACTAAATTTTCTCGTTATTTAGCGAAATTATTAAAAGAAAATTATTCTTTAAAAGATTATAGACTAGACAAAGAAGTATCTAACATATATAATAAAAAACAAGAAGAGTATAAAAAAGAAACGGAGTCGTAAAATGAAAAAAATTATTGTAGTTTTATTAATGGTTATTTGTATTACCGGTTGTGGTGAGAAGAAAGAAGAGTTAAAAAGTGAAGGATTTACTTTATCTTATCAAAATACCTCATTTACTTTAGGAGAATTATTTGATGTAAATAAGTATGGAACAGAGTATACGTATTCGGAAACAGAAAGTTGTGCTTTTGAAGATAAAGATCGAATTTATACTTATGAGGATTATGAAGTAACAACATATACTTTAAATAATGAAGAAAGGGTGTTATCAATTTATTTTTTGAATCCTAATATGAAAACAACGGAAGGATTATCTATAGGTGATACAATTCAAAAAATGCAAGAACTTTATGGAACCGATTATGAACAAGATGCCAATTTGTATACTTACAAAAAAGATCATACCAATTTAAAAATTATTGTGGAAGATGAAATCGTAAAAAGTATTGAATATTACAATATTGTCGAATAAATTTATTGACCACCCCCGTTTACGGCAATTAGGTTCAGGCCACGTGCTTTAGCACGTAGATCCTTTAGGATTTAGAGGTAA
>CANQEG010000062.1 GCA_947594705.1 uncultured Bacilli bacterium
ACTAATTGTACATGGCGGAACTGGTGAAGTGGTTAACACGCCGGATTGTGGCTCCGGTATGCGTGGGTTCGATCCCCACGTTTCGCCCCATTGTAAAGTTTACTCGAGTTTTCGAGTTATATATAATGAAGAGCTTATCTCTTCTTTTTTTATCATTTTATCAAAAACTTCCAAGGTTTGATTATTCCTATTTTAAATGATACAATTAGTGTGACTAAGGGAGGTTTATAAATGACTGTTAAAGAAATGAAAGCAAAAGCACAAACGGGCAATTTAAAACTTGAAGATTTAGAAATTGAAGATATTTTGAAATTTGGCGATGAAGGGTTTATTAATAATGAATTATCTAAATGTTTTAATATTTCAAAAGAAGAGGTAAAAAAAATTAAAAAGAAGAAAAAGATAACTGATTCGTATTATGAAGATTGTATTAGAAATATCATTGTTCTTATCGACAATATGAAAGAAGAACATCCTGAGATGCCAAAAGAATATTTAAATGCTATTGCAATAGGAATGATATCTGGACTGGAAGATTTTAGAGGACAACATTCTAATTATTTAAATAAAGCTCGTATTTTTGATTGGGCTAATATGGATACCAAAAAAGAAATAGAAGAAAGAAAAATAGATGTTGAATATAGGCTTAAAAAAGTAAATAAAATATTACAATTAGTAGAAAAAAATGATACAAGTAAGAACACAAAATATCAAAATAAACTTTCCCACTATTCTTTGCCTAAAGAAGAATTCTTACCAAAAAGGAAACCAAAGAAACACGCTACTAAAAATGAAGTTTATGTATATCCTAGAGATAAAAATGTAGCCAAAAGAGCATTGGCTAAAGCTCATTACAGATGTGAATTAAATCCCCTTCACCCTACTTTTATAAGTAGATCTACCGGAGAAAGATATATGGAACCACACCATTTAATCCCATTAGATTTCTATGATTTATTTGAATATAGTCTTGATGTAGAAGATAATATTATTTGTTTATGTAGCAATTGTCATAATGAAATTCATTATGGAGTAAATTATAAGCAACTCATTGAAAAACTTTATAATGAAAGAAAAGATAGTTTAAAAAAATGTGGAATTGAAATAAGAGATATCAAAATTCTTTATCAAATGTATGATCATATAGAAAAAGAGAAAATAGAACTTTGATTTATTAAAGAATTCGTGGGTATCACTTTTCTAATTGTGTAAAAAGAGTTTGTGAAATTGCCTTACAAATGAAAGTTTCTACTACAATTGATTTCAATTTAACTGATCTTTTCTTTTCATTATATCGACATGAAGATTATTTAGATTTAGAAGGTTATCATCCCGATAAGTTTCAAAAACAAATGATGAAATATGATTTAGAACTTTTTGGAGAAGATGTTGCATTAGAACAATTTTATTCTATGTATTCAAATCCTGTTTATGGCTTTTCTGTCGATGAAATGAAGCATACAAGGTAAATATTTGTATTTTTTTTACTTTTTTTCTCATACTATTTTTGAGGGAATATATGAAAAATTTAAAAGAGTATCAAGAAAAAAGAAATTTTAATAAAACGAAAGAACCAACTGGAAAAGAAAGAAAATCTTCAAAGAAACTACGATTTGTTGTTCAACATCATTTAGCTCGAAAAGACCATTATGATTTAAGATTAGAATGGAAGGGAACTTTAAAAAGCTGGGCTGTTCCTAAAGGTCCATCGTATCAAACCAAAGATAAACGTTTAGCAATTCGAGTGGAAGATCATCCTTTGGAATATCGTAATTTTGAAGGCACTATTCCTAAAGGAGAATATGGTGGTGGGACAGTAATGATTTTTGATGAAGGTTATTGGACTTATGAGGAAGAAAAAGATATCAATTTTGACAAAGTTTTAAAATTTACTTTGCATGGAACAAGATTAAGAGGAAAATGGACTCTTATTTCTACAAAAGATAATCTTTGGCTTTTCATAAAAGAACAAGATAATTTTGTAAATTATGCCAAATTAAGTGATTACTCTACTTCTATTCGAACTGGAAGAACCATGAAAGAAATTGCCGAACATAAAAAAGTTATTATGCAGTCTAAAAAAAATTATATTGTCGATTCTATTTTGATTAGTAATCCTGATAAAAAAATTGCTCTTCATCCTTTGGTTACTAAATATGATATTGCTCTTTATTATTCTAAAGTTTTTGAAAGAATGTTTCCTTATCTTGATCAAAGAATTACAAGTTTTATTCGCCTTCCTGATGGCGTGAATGGAAACTTTTTTTATCAAAAACATTTAGAAACAAAAGAAAAAGGAATCGGAAAGAAAATGCTTGTGAATACTCATGAAGAAAAAGAAGATTACTATTATATTAAAGATAAGATTGGTTTAATTTCAGAGGTGCAAATGAATAGTTATGAATTTCATATTTGGGGAAGTCAAATTCATCACATCAATCATCCTAATTATTTGGTCTTTGATTTAGATCCGGATGAAAACATGGCCTTAAAACAAGTTCGTGAAGGAGTAAAAGACTTAAAAAGCATTTTAGATGAACTACATCTTGTTTCCTTTTTAAAAACTAGTGGTGGAAAAGGTTATCATGTGGTAGTTCCAATTCAATCTTTAAAAAGCTGGACTTCTTTTCGAAATTTTGCTAAGCAAATTGCAAAGATAATGGAAAAGAAATGGCCTGATCGTTATATATCAAATATGCGACTTCAAAAAAGAAAAAATAAAATTTTTATTGATTGGATTCGAAATACAAAAGGCGCTACTAGTGTAGCACCCTACTCGATTCGTTTAAAAAAGAAATTAGCCGTTTCCATGCCTATTTCGTGGCACGAACTTGATAAAGTAAAACCTGATGGAATTACTATGCAAGAAGCTATAAAACGATTAAAAAGAAAAGATCCATGGGAACATTTTTTTGAAATAGAACAATAATTTCCACTAATGCTTAAAAATATATAGTTTGTTCTTAACTACTTTGTGTTTAAATGAAAATGGTAACAGCATTTATATGTCCTCTACAAGAACAAGTAGATATATTAAACACTCCTTTATTCTCTTTTATAATTTTCCGGGTTTACTTCTCATTTAAAGTCAACATATCTTGCTTAAATCTTACTTAAATCTTACTTAAATTATTATAAGTATTTTTATTATCTACTCACTTATCTAACTTCAAGATTTTTTCATAAAAAAACTATTTAAATATACTAAATAGTTTTCCACCTTTTTCTTCATTATCTGTATCTAATCTGGCAAAGCCTAATTTCATTAATAATTCATCTAATACGTGATGATTATCTAGCTTGTCATCTAAATAAGGAATATTATAATATACTTTACTATGTGATTCATATTCAAAATCAGCAACATCCGCACTATTTAAAACGCTTCGGTTTAAAATAATTTTTTTGCCTTTTAATTTTTCGAAAGCTTGTTTATCTTTACGAATTAATTTATTTAATTTAATTAATCCTGGTTCAATTAAATATAATACTTCAGAACATAAGGAAACAGGACCTTGGTCATTTAAATCTACCAATATTACTTCTGCATTACTATAATTTGTTGTGATAAAATTTTGTAATTCCATATGATTGGTATGTTTTAATGTTTTATCATTTAAATACATAAAGTCATTGTCATCTACTTCAACCGCAATTACGCGATATTTTTTTTCTAATTGTTTTTTTAATAAATACGTTAATGTAGTGCTTCCAGCATGTTCTGTAACATTTTTAATTCCAATAATTCTTACATTAGAAGCATAGGAATTGTCTTCTTCATTTTGAGGAGCTTTTGTTGGTCCACTTGGTCTTTCTGGTTCACTCATCACTGTATTTAATTGGTGATATTGGGCAACATCTTTATATGAATTCGGATTATCTATTAAAAATTTAATTGCATCAATATTTCTAGTAAAATTGTAAATTCCCATAGATACTAATTGAGATAAATATCTAGGACTATTTACTACTTCAGAGTCATCTAAAAGTAAAATTACTTTACTCATATCCATATTCACAGATAATTCTTGAATTTTAGTTATATCTTGATAATCTTTAATTGCTGTAATATCTAAAATCATTTTATTAAAAAAGAAGTTGCTAAATTGCATAATAATATCTTCAGGAGTAAATTCTCCTTCGATGCTTTTAATAAAATCAACATCAAGATTAGCAAGTAAACTTGCATATTTATTGGCTATTTTTACATTCATTTTTTCTTCCTCCTAAGAATATTCAATATCACTCACTGGGAAATTAATATCTATGGTATCACCATCCACAGAAAAAGTAAATAACTCTCCTATTACTGGTAAACTAAAATGGAAAAAAATCCGTATTGTATATTTTGCACGATCTTGTAATCCAATTGTTGCAGTACTCGTTTTCTTTACACAGTAATAGTATTTTTCTTTTGATTCACTATATTCTAAAACTTCACTATCTAAGCTTTTAGCGCCCCATTCTCCTTCTTCACAAGTACTTTTTATGGTATAGTTATTGTATTTTAAATAGTTATTGATTAAGGCAACGGACCCATTTTTTCCAACACTCAATCCTTCATATTTTTCGATCATTGTAACTAATTCATTTTTTATTTTAAATGCTTTTGTATAATTAATTGTTAATGCTAAAAAAGCAACAAAAATTAGCATAAAGATAATGACAAGTTGCATTATCCATGTACTTCCTATCGCTTGTCTCATTCGGCACCTCGATATAATGTTTTGGTATCTCCTACTACTTGGAAATTAAACCATTCATGAAAAATAGGCAAGTCTAACTGATAGAAGACCATAACTCGGTAATAAACCATTTCAGGAAGTTCGCATAATTTAGAAGAACTACATACTTCTTCGGAAGTATTTATGCGAGCAATACAAAATGTTGGATTATTTGTGACTGGTTTTCCTTCCCGATTAAAACAAGCATAACTTACTGTTTTATCGCCTACTTTTTCATCTTTAGGATACACTCCTGTATTACGATAAGATGTCCCTTTTATATATTCCACAATATCGTAAAAAGCATCAACTTCTTCACTTAACCCTTTATCTAAATTAATTCCGTTATAACTTTGAATGGTTTGAATAATTTGATCTTTGACATTAAAAGCTTTAGATCGATTAATGGATAGACACATAAATCCAGTGAAAACTAAAATGAAAAATATTACAATTTGAAATATCCATGTTCCACCAATGGCTTCTTTCATGTTTCACACCATCCTAACCCTTATTTACACAAATAATTGAGTCTCCTACAGGGCGACCATCTTTGTCATAAACTTGACATCTTACAGTTTGAGCACCCGGTTCTGGTTTCTCACAGATTGCTTTACTGCACGCAACATTCTCATTCATGTTATTGCGTATTACGGGCCATATTGTAAAATAGAAAAAAGCTACTAAACTAGCCACGATAATAACAATAACAACCGTAGTATTCAATTCACCTGTAGCTTCTTTCATAATATTACCCTCCTATTATTGTTGTGCTTGATCTCTGTAATAATTTGAACAATTTAAACCTGTTTGGGTTTCTCCATTTTCATCTGTATATGTGCAGTTTGTAAAATCTCCTCCGGCACAATATGCATTTGAACAATATGTACTGGCTTTAATGCTAGCTTGAATTCCTGGCCAAACAAAGGCATAGAAGAATGCTGCTACAGCGGCGATTGCTACTACTGTAACAACTGTCATATTAAGTTCACCTGTCGCTTCTTTCATATATAATATAACCTCCTTACTTTCTTATATTTATTATTATAACTTTTTTTTCTTTAAATATCAATAATTGTTAAAGATTTTTTTTAATTATTATTATATCGAATTAAATATAATCCATTTTTATAACTATTATACACAATTGTAGTGTCATTTAATGTTACAAATTCACCGGTTGCTCTATCGGTTCCAAATCCGGGAGCTTGTAAGACAAAAGTACGATTCCATACACCATTTTCTTTTTTATAAAAGATGAGATATGAAGAGTATTTTGTTTCATATTTTTTGGTGGTAGGATTTTTGGTTCTGGTACTAGAAGATACTTGTACGACTACTCGATTACTACCAAAGTGTCCCATACTGGAAGCAGAACCATAATCACTCCATGTAGAATATTTAATAACCGCATTATCTTTTTTTTCTGTTCCACAATATGTATCATAAATACCAGCATAACTTGTTGTACTATCCGAAAACTTTGCTGTTCGACAAAGATTTAGAGCTGTTCCATCATCTAATCCAATTCGATAAATTGCTTCTTTATATCTTGTTATTCCGTAAGTTCCTACAATACCTTCTGCATCAAACTCGGTATTACTTGCTTCAAAATAATCATTTTTATGAGAGATAGAACCAATCGTATATTTTCCTGTATTTACATCCACTGAAATAGTTCGATGTCTATTATAGGTTTTTGTTGATGTATCTTCTAAAATATATACCATATTGCTTCCACGGTCATGGCGAATTCCGACCATTCCGCCAAAATATTTATTTCCACCACTATCAGTATCTACAGCAAATTTGGGAGATACAGTATTGCCATTTACTTTTACGACAATAAATCCAATATCACAATCTTTTTCTTTTCCACTATAACAATAGCCAGAATAAACAACGGTGCTATCATCAACTTTTACAGTATACCCGTAACCAACACCTGAAGCTCCTTTCCCATCTGTAAGAGTTTGCTCAGGACCATAAGAAACAGATAAATCATTAAAATTTATGACTCTTGCTTTCACTCTAGAATAATAAGTAGAACTACAAGAATTATATTTGCAATAAGTAGAATGGAAAAATTCAATAATTTGGTTTTTATTTACAGGAGATAAATTTCCATTTAAATAGTCTCCAACTCTAGTGATTGTTGGGGCGCAGCTTTGGGTATTACAGTTTCGTTGGTCACGATTACTACTACATACTTTGTTGGTGTTATTATCTCGCATATCATAGTTTTTGTATTGAACTCCTCCACCACAGGTTTTACTACATGCTCCATAATCACTTTGCGTATAAACTTTCTTGGTACTACTACATTCTTTATATACATC
>CANQEG010000063.1 GCA_947594705.1 uncultured Bacilli bacterium
CGAAGTGGTCAAACGCGGCAGACTGTAAATCTGTTCCTTCGGGTTCCATGGTTCAAATCCATGTCCCTCCACCATTTCTTTTATAAATTGCCTCGTAGCCAAGTGGCAAGGCATCAGACTTTGACTCTGACATTTCAGTGGTTCGAATCCACTCGAGGCAGCCATTTTTATATTTTTTGGTTCGCTAGCTCAGTAGGTAGAGCATTTGACTTTTAATCAAAGGGTCGAGGGTTCGAATCCCTCGCGAGCCACCATTATTTTGTTCTTTAAAGCTCGTATTTACGGGCTTTTTAACATTTTAAGACATTTAATTTAAAATTTCAAAATATAACTGAAATTTGTTTGTTTTTTGTTCTACAACTAACAAACAACTAACAAACAACTAACAAATATTTTTATAGGCTAAATTGATAGTTTCATAATACATAGAAAAATTCCTAATTTGTGTATGTGTGTTTTTCTTAGGAGATAACTTGTTCGAGCAAGTAGTGTACTTTTTTATAAATAAAAAAGCTAGTCAAATGACTAACCTTTGTAGAATACCTAATAGCATTTGTCATAGTATTGTATTGAAACAATACTATAAAAAGCATTTCTGCTCTTTTAAAAAGTTAGCTTTTTTTCTTTAATAACTTCGCAATTTGTTTTTTATTCTTTCCTTTATTTTCTTCCCATTCAATTGGAATTACATCTTTTAAGGCCTCACTGATAGTTATTGTAGGTCTTTTTAACTGAAAAAAGCCTTTAGGAAATTTAGTAATTTCTTTTTTTCCCATATCAATAACCTCCTTATTTTAATATTATTATATCTAAAAAAATTGATAGTAACAACAGAAAATTGAGATTTATTCTAACAAATGGTAAGAAGTTTGTCAAATTATAAATTTGTAATTACATTTCGCTCTTTATGTTTATCGTGAAGTTTAATAATTAATTGTACAAGTTCATCTAGTAATTCATCATCCATATGTGCTATAACTTTGTATTCAATTTTAGCCTTTTTAAAATAAAATAATTCATCTGCCCTTATGTAGCCTCCTTTTGAATTTATATTTTGTCCATGAATTTGTTCTGGTTTTATTTCTAAATTTCCTTCTATACTAAGTTTATGCTTTTTTTGTTTTTCATCGTGAAAACTACACATAATATTAGAAACAAAATCATATTCAAATCCTTCTATATAGTCTGGTTCATCGTTTATAACGACAAAAGAATGTTTGGGAACAGTTATACCTTTTTGGTCTTTAAACTCTTTGACCACGATAATATCTCCTAATTTACACATTTTCATACTTCCTTTCAATTTCATAAAGCAAACAAATGTTTCTGAAAATAATTATATAATAATTTATTCAATTGTCAATAGAGAAACTTTTTATATGAAATTAATGATGAAAAAAAATTGATTTTTCCTCGACATGATTCGACAAAATATGTGAAAACGATTTGTTAAAATGAAAAGGAAAGGAAAGAAAACAATGAAAAATCATAATTTTTTAAAAAATAATCATTCTGTGGTTAATAGTTTTAAATCAAATGTTGATATACTTTTTATAGGTGGAAAATATGAAATTATCTAAAGCTATTTCAATAAAAATTCGAAAAATTTGTGATGAAAAAAATATTACTCCTAATAAACTAGCAAGTATGTGTTGTCTTACACAAAGTACTATTCAAAATCTAATCGCGGGAAATTCTCATAATCCCAAATTATTAACGATTATTCGAATTTGTGAAGGATTAAATATTCCTGTAAAAGAATTTTTTAATGATGAGTTGTTTTCTTCTATAGAAAGGGAAGATTAAATGAAATGGAGATTACGAAACAATCTAAAAAAATTATAGTTTCCTTAGAAGAAGGGGAAACACTAGAATTAAAAAGAGAACAAAAAGAAAATTTTAAAATTATGAAAAAAGGAGAAAATTTGTTTTTAGAAGGTATATCTGAACAACAAATTGAAAATTGGAAGATAGAACAGGAACAAGTAAAACTTATGAAACAATATCAAAAAGAAAATAAAGAACGCTTTTAGTAAGTGTTTTTTTGTATATTTTTCGGTAAGTTTCTTCATAATAAAAATGGAGGAACGTATGAATAAAGATGAATATCAAAAATTAGTGGAGGAATATACTCCAAAAGAAAAAAAATTAAAAAATGCAGTTTTGGCCTTTTTTGTAGGAGGGGCAATTGGATTTATTGGAGAAGTAATTGTAACCATTTTACAAACAAGTTTTGGATTAGAAGTGAAAGATGCTTATGTTTGGTTATGTATTTTAATGATTTTTGTAGCGAGCGCTCTTACAGCTTTTGGATTTTTTGATAATTGGGTAAGTAAATGTAAAGCGGGGTTATTTTTACCTACTACAGGATTTGCCCATTCGGTTACAAGTGCAGCTTTAGATTATCGAAAAGATGGTTTTATTACTGGACTTGGTTCTAATGTTTTTAAATTGGCAGGAAGTGTAATTTTGTATGGAATGATTGGAGGATTTTTATTTGGAATTTTGGGGGTGATTTTTCATGGCTAGTAAAAAAATTAATCATGTCTATATAAAAGATGCGTTTTCTTTAGCAGGACCTGTGGAGAAAGATGGCTCTATTAAAGATTATGATATTGTTATTGATGATTATTATTATCGAACTAAAACGTTTGAACAAGCGGAAATTAAGATGCAAAAAGTTGTGATTGATAATATTTTACATCGTCATCATTTAGTTCATAGTGATATTGATTTATTAGTAAGTGGAGATTTGTCTAATCAGATTAGTGTTTCTTCTTATACAGCGAGCAATTATCCTTTTCCTTTTTTGGGAGTGTATTCCGCTTGTGCTTCTTTTGTCGAATCTTTAATTGTTGCAAGTGAAATGATGGAAAGTAAGAAAAAAGCGAATGTTTTATGTGTAACGTCTTCACATAATTTAAGTGCTGAAAAACAGTTTCGGTTTCCTATTGAATATGGTTCACCGAAACCTAATACAACCACTTTTACCGCGACTGGAGCAGTATCGGTATTACTTACTAAAGAAGTATCAAATATTAGAATTGAAGGTTACACCATTGGAAGTGTTGTGGATTTAGGATGCAAGGATGCCTCACACATGGGAGCAGTTATGGCGCCTGCTGTGGCGAAAGTATTGATGAATCATTTACTAGATTTTCAACGAAATGTCGATGATTATGATTTGATTTTAACGGGAGATTTAGGATGTGTTGGTTCTAAAATATTAAACGAATATGTTCGGAGAACGTATGGAATAAAAATGAAAAATCATTTAGATGCTGGATGCAATTTATATTTAAAAAGTCAAGAAGAAACTTATGCGGGAGCTTCTGGACCTGTGGCTCTGCCATTATATTTATTTAATAAAGTTTTAAAACAAAAGAAATGGAAGAAAATATTAATTATTGGCTGTGGCTCTTTACATAATCCATTCTTTGTAAATCAAAAACTTTCTATTCCATCTATTGCTCATGCTGTTTCATTGGAGGTGAATTTATGAAATTTTTTAATGCTTTTTTACTTTCAGGAATATTTTGTTTTATAGCACAAATAATTTTGGATAATACCAAACTTACACCCGGACATATCACCTCACTTTTTACGGTATTAGGTTCTGGTTTGGCCTTTTTGGGAATTTATGAAAAGTTAATTGAATGGGGTGGAGCAGGGGCAACAGTGATTATTTCTAATTTTGGGAATATGCTTTATTTAGGAGTAGTGGAAGGCTTTAAAGAAATGGGTATTTTAGGAGTTTTTGGGGGTCTTTTAGTAAAAAGTTCCGCTGCGATTAGCGCGGCAGTAATATTTTCTTTCTTCTTTGCCTTATTCTTTAAACCAAAAAGTTAAAAAATCTACGATATTGTAGTTTTTTTTTTCGATTTTTTTTGATATAATGTGTAGAGTAGAGGGTGATTCGCATGGCCAAAAAGAAAAAACAGGAACCAGTAGTTGTTCAAAATACACCATTAATTCCTACCACAATTGGAGTAATAGATACAAAAGAGAATGGACCAATCGTGGCAATTGTCATTATTATATTATTTTTACTTGGAATTTTTTTCATGGATGACATTACCGCTTTCTTTCATCCTACCAGTGCTCCAAGTAATCCTACTGTACCAACAACTCCTGGAGAAAATCCAACCACTCCATTAACGCCAAGCGAAGAAATAAAATATTATGATTTCAAAAATGATTTAGAAATTGATATGAATGGTTTTCAAATTACCAATTTTAAAGTAGATGAAACGAAAAGTACCATTTCTTTTAGAGTATCAAATGTTAATGGTGATGAAAATTACTTTAAAGACAATCAATTTTATTTAGAATTATATAATACTGAAAAAACTTTATTGGAACGGTTAAAAATTGCCAATGATTCTATTACTACCTTTCGTAATTTTTCATTCATTGTTCAAAATACCAAAATAGCTTCTTTGGCCTTTGTTAAAAAAGATGTTACTGATTATCCAAATGTTTCTTTAAAAGTAAATTCTAATGAACAACCTTATTTAACTTGTCAAAATAGTGATATTACTTATGAATATATTTTTACCGAAAAAGATGAAGTATACTTATTAAAACAAATTAATGAAACAAAAACATTTTTAACAAGTAGAGAAGATTATGAAGATGTCTTAAATGAATATAATACCCTTAAAACAAGTTATGATTCGTTAGGTGGAGTTACAGCAACATTGACTCCAATTACGAGAGGATTCCGTTTTGAAACAAGTATTGATTTAGAAAATGTTTCATCCGAAACTATGAAAAAACATTTTTCTGATTCTATTTATTATAAATTAGATACAGAAGCTAAAGTGATTGCGTTTGAACTTGAATCTTCTGGATATACTTGTAATTAAAAATTGACCTTTGGGTCTTTTTTTTGATACAATGTTTAGGGTGGTACGCATGAACTTAGAACTGCATTTAGAAAATTTTGATGGACCAATGGATTTACTTTTACATTTAGTAAAATCTACGAAATTAGATATTTATGAAATTAATATGAGTGAAATTATTGAAAGTTATTTACAAACTATTTCCACTTTACAACAATTAAATATTGATGTCGGAAGTGAGTTTTTATTAATGGCTTCTACTTTGCTTTATTTAAAAAGTAAACTTTTAATTGGGAAAACTGAGGAAGATGAAGAGGAAAGTGATGAATTTTCTATTCAAAGTGAAGAAGATTTAAAAAATAAAATATTAGAATATGAAAAATATAAAAAAATTACCAAAGATTTTCAAGTATTAGAAGAAAAAAGAAAGGAAATATATACAAAGATTCCATCTAATTTAAAGGAATATGAAGAAAAAAAAGCATTGTATAATGATGGGCTGACAATTGATGATTTATTAGAAGCCTTTTTACAAGTTCAAGAAAGACTTCATTATAAAGAACCATTGGAAACAAAAATTACCAAAAGAGAAATTAGTATTCATAGTAGAGTACTTCAAATTAGAAATTATTTAAAAGAAAAAAAGCATGTTTTTTTTGAAGATTTATTTGAAGTTCCTACCAAAGAATATATTATTGCAACTTTTCTAGCAATTTTAGAAATGAGTAAAGCCAAAGAAATAAGGTTGTTTCAACAAGGAAATTTTAAACAAATAGAAGTGGAGAGTATTGTATGAATTTAGAAGGAGTATTAGAAGGATTATTATTTGTTGAAGGAGATGAAGGACTTACTCTAGAACAAATATGTGATTTATTAGAAATTAGTATGGATGAAGCCAAAAAATTATTAATGACATTAAAAGAATCTTATGAGAAGGAAAATCGCGGATTACGAATTCATTTTTTAGGCAATGCTTTTAAATTGACGACTAAAGAAGAACATAAAGAATACTATCAAAAACTTTGTATGACTCCCGATAATGGAAATTTAAGTCCGGCTGCTTTAGAAGTTTTGGCAATCTTGGCTTATAAAGGGCCTATTACAAGAGCAGAGATAGATGAAATGAGAGGATTAGCTTCCGATTATACAATTCGAAAATTATTATCTAAAGGTCTGATAAAGGAAGCTGGGAAAAGTAATATGCCAGGAAGACCTAACTTATATCAAACAACTCATGAATTTTTAGATTATTTTGGACTTGCTACCTTAGAGGACTTGCCTAAAATAGAAGATGATGAGAATTTAGAAAAAGAAACAGAATTATTTACTTCCATATATAAAGAAAAAGAAACAGAACAATAAATTTTTTACCCATATATAAAAAAATATGCTATAATTAGCATGTACTTGCTCTTGTGGCGGAATTGGTAGACGCGTTGGACTCAAAATCCAATGGTAGTGATATCGTGTGGGTTCGAGTCCCACCAAGAGCACCAGATAGATACTAAACTCGGACTTTTATAGTTCGAGTTTTAAAATGCTTAAATTTATTTATAATTTTCACAGTTTGAATTGATATATTTGTCAATTAAGAAAACACACTTGTATATTGCCAATCAATATACGTGTGAAAATAATTTTATTATTTTTAAAATTTAGATAAATAATGTGATATAATAACAAATTAAAAGGAGATGGTATTAATGTCAGAGAAGGAGTTAAGTAATTATATTTATGCACTATTGAATAAATCCGAAGAAGCGTACTTAATGTCTATTGAAATTATTAACAAACCAACTATAAATTATCGAACAGAAGGTTTTTGCTTTTTTATCTGCAATGCATGGGAATTATTATTAAAGGCATATCTTATTAATAAAGCCAAAGACATTAATGTCATTAATTATAAGGATGATTCTAATAGAACAATTGGACTTGATGAATGTGTAGAAAAGATTTTTACTAGCACAACAGACAAAACTAAAAATAATATATCATTCATTAGAAATATAAGAAATAAAGCTACGCACCTTATTTTACCTGAATATGATTATATATTATCTCCTGCATTTCAAAGATGTCTTACAAATTATAATAAATTTTTTAAAAAGCAATTTCCTAATTATAATCTAAATGAAAAAGTAACTCCTTATATTGCTCTAGTGAATCCAGGCAATAATGAAGATGT
>CANQEG010000064.1 GCA_947594705.1 uncultured Bacilli bacterium
GCCAAATGATAGCATAACTTCTTCATATTTTTCATAGTAAGAAGTATCATCCACATTATTTGCTGTAAAATCAACTACCTCTATTGTATCATAATCTTCTTGAGTAAAAAGCCCATAAGAAATTTCATAGAATAAATCATTCTCATAGTAATGCAGAGTTTTATCTTCATTTTCTAATGTGTTGGTATCTAAATCATATGTTCCATAAAATTTCAAAGAAGTGATTTCATCTTTCAAAACATGTGAGAAAGTAATTTCATTGATTCCTTTTGTTATTTTTAAACGTTGGTCAAAAAGTTCTACTTCACCTGTTTCAAATCCCCCATTGTCATCCACTACTTCAAATTGAAATGTTACTTCTTGTTTTTGATAATCTTCATGGACAATTTTTAAATTTTTTATCGTTGGTTTTTCTTTTAAAACATCTAAATAAAGATGATATGGCATAACAGAGAAAAATTGATGTACATTATTATTATAATCTTCATATTGTAATTGAATTCTAGTGGCCTCTAAATCAAGAACTCCTGATTCACTAGGTACTGTAAAGCTAATTTTAGACGCAAATGGAGTATTGGTTTTATCAGCATCATAATTTAAACCATTAATTGTTACTCCTGATAACACATTATAAATATGATTATTTTTAAAATTTTCTGATAATGCTACTTCATAAGTAATTTGATATTTCTCTTGATTTTTTATTGGGTAAATTGTAGATACAGTTGCTTTCGTAATCGTAATATCATTTTGCGTTAATACTTCTTTTTCCCCAAGTAAATAATCTGTATAAATATGCCTTTCTGTTCCTAAATCACAATCAGCTAAAAATTTTACAATATATCTTCCATCTTCATTTCCTTGATAAGAAAACGTAAGAGTTTCTCCCGGTGTAATATCTTCTTTTTTCTCTACTACATGAAATGTAGAATCCATTAACACAGCATCCAAAGAAAGTAAAGTTTTATCTTCATCTCTAAAATCATAAGAAACTTCTAAAGTTTGTTCTTGATCATGATTTTGAATCACAATATTATCTACCTGAGGAGCATATTTTAAAACTGTATAATTTAATGTATTTACTTCATAATCTCTATCTTTTTCAAAATCTTTTAAGTTATTTAACACAATTTTATCAATATCAACATAATATTTTCCAAATTGCGAAGTATCGACATCATCTAAAGCCACAACATATTGTTCATTTTTTAAATACGCATTATATTTTTTACCTCCAACAACAATATATTCCACATCAAACCCTAATTGATTGGTACTTAAAAAAGTAATCTCGGGAGTTTCTCCTTTTAAAATTGCATCGGTTATATTGACATTTTGTAAAGCAAATTTATAATCACTTCCTAATAGGAAATCATGGGTATAAAGAATTTGATTTTCATAAAGATTTTGGTCTTGTGTAAATTCATTCAATTGATTGGTATCTAAATCATAAGTTCCTAAAATTTGAACGGTATAATACACATCTTTTTCAAAGTCATAATGAATTTGATTATTAGTTCCAATTTTTTCGTGAATTAACACGTTTTGATCGCGATCAGTTACTAAAATTGTTCCTTCTTTTAAGGCTTTATCTGGATCACTCATTTCAAAATGAATAGTATTTTCTTCATCATCCACATAAAACATCGCTACAGAAGGTATATCTTTTAACACTTCTTTTGAAATAGTTAAACTTGTTTTTACTTCTCGATGATTTCCTAATTTTACTTTTGTAATTTGATAATGATGCACCCCTGAAACATTTAACGATGGCATAATAACACTATAAAAAGAATCCTTATGAGTTACTGGGTAATATACCCCATCTATTTCTGCTTCAATGATAGGTTCATTTAAAGTAACCACTGCTTCAAATTCTAAGGTTACGTTAGTATTTTTCGAAATATAAATATGCTCGCTATCATGATTACTTAATGTAACATGATAAGTAGTATGATTTGTTGTATCTTCCGTACTACTTCCAGCATCTTCAATATCTACTTGTCCATCATGATTTACATCATAATCAAAATGCGTTTTAGGTGGTTTTGTTTTCTCTGTTTCACTAGTTTCAACATTTTCGATATTTTCTTCTGTTTCTTTTTCTTCACTTCTTGTTCCTTCAAAATCAATTAAATATTTAATAATATCTTTGGCATCTTCATAATCTTTCACACCATCTTGGTTTACATCGCGTTTGGTATTATGTAAAACTAAAATCGAAGTAAGTCCTAAAAATAACACTATTGTTGCCAACACAAAAGTTAGGAATAATTTTCTTTTTTCACGATGATTTTTTAAAAGATAAATCATTATTCCAATGAAAAGAATAATAACTACTAATATTCCAATAACAAAAGGTTTCGTAGCAACTGTTTTTAAAAGCTCTTCTTCTTTTTCTTTTATTTCATTTGGTTTGGCATTAGGAATTACTTCATTTTCTTTCGCATCTCTAATTACCAAAACATCAATAGAAGAGGTTTCATAAGTCGCTTTATTTCCTCCATCAGAAGAAGAAATATTTGTAAGTCCAATACTAGTTTTCCCCGCATTCGCATTTTCTTTCACTTTTAACGTAACATGAAATAATTCACTAGGAATTTCCCCAGAAGGATTTATCATTCCAAATTTATTGTTATTAGAATTATAAACAATTTGAATGGATTCATTAGACAACAAAAAATTCGTATCATCTATATCTTCAAAGACATTGTGATCATACTGTAACATCGCGGTAAAAGCATATAATTTTTCTTTTTGAGGTAAAGTCGCGACAATTGTCACTTCATCCCCAAGTTCTAAATCCGTTTTATCTACTTTTAAGTTAATTTTCTCTTTTGCCCAAACCATCACCGGTAAAAAAAGCAAAAGAAGAAAAAATAAAATCCATGTTTTTACTTTCTTCATCATAAACCCCCCATTAACTATAATTAAATATACTATATTTTTAATTAAATGTCAAGATAATGTAAAATGAATCTATAGAAAAAACAGTTTTTTATGAACCATAGAATTTATTCGTTTCTTTTCTTTTCATTCAAAATTTTATTCTACATTACCAAATTTATTAATAGGCCATATCACAAAACTTGTGACTCCTTCAATATCTTTCGCTTTTACGGGTCCAAAAATATGACTATCATAAGATATAGAACGATTATCTCCTAATATAAAATATTCATCACTTGCAAGAACATATTCCTCAAAATCACTAGTTACCCCAAACGCATAAGGGTCTTCTAGACGATGATCATTTACATAAATAGTTCCATTTTCACATTTGATTTTTTCACCAGGTAAACCATACACTCTTTTTATCAAAGTATCTACTTTTCGCCCATTTTCCATTAACTTCGCAACAACAATATCATAACGTTTTACAGGTTCTAACTTATTTAAAATCATAATTTCATCCCCAGATAATGTATCTACCATACTTTGACCATTGACTTTAATCGGCGTTACAATAAAAGTTCGAATTAAAATTACAACAACTAAAATCACAGCATAAGGTAATATTTCTTTTATCCATTTCATTTTTCTCACCTTTGTACTATTTTATCAAATTTTCTCAAAGAAAAAAAGTGAATTTCTTCACTTTCTTACGCTCTTTCTTTGACCTTATATTCTTTACGCATTCCTTTAATAAAGTTAAGTTTTGCACGGCGAACCATACCTTTTTTCAATACTACAATTTTGTCAATTGCTGGAGAGTTTACAGGGAATACACGAGTTACGCCAACACCACCAGATTTTTTTCGTACTGTAAATGTTTCTGATACACTTCCGCCTTTTTTCGCAATTACAAGTCCTTCAAATGCTTGAATACGTTGTTTTTTTCCTTCAATTACCCAAACATCAACACGAACTGTATCTCCTACACGAAACTCAGGAATGTCTTTACGAATATGTTTTTCATTAATTTTGTCAACTAAATTAGCCATATTCTCAAATCCTTTCTATTAATATTACATATTATCATAAAATTTTATTCAGCGGATAATACATCACTTTCTTTCGAAAGCAAATATAGTATAGCATAAGTATACTAAAAATAGCAAGAATTTTCTTATGTTCATTTTCTTAATGTTACTTTTTTAACACTTTTTCCAAAAAACATTTTCCACACAACGAAACATATTCTACTTCCCCATTATCTATTACTACTTCTTCTCCGACAGTACAAAATTCTTTATTTATCATTCTGGCATTAAACCTAGCTTTTACACCACAAGAACATATTGTGGGCATTTCAACAAGTTCATCCGCTAAAGCGAGAAGTCGTTCACTTCCTTTAAACGCATCTCCTTTAAAATTAGTTCTTAATCCAAAAGCAATGACTGGTATATTTTCTTTTTTGGCAATAATAAATAATTCATCTACTTGTTCTTTTGTTAAAAATTGAGCTTCATCTACCAAAATACAACTTAACTTTGAAAAATATTTTTGACATTTTTGATAAATCGAATCATTTTCGCCTATTCGTTCATCTACTTTTCTTGATAACCCAATGCGAGTAACAATCGTATTATCTCCCTTGGTATCAATAAGAGGTTTTAAAACAATTACTTTTTGATTTCTTTCTTCATAATTATATGCGGTTTGAATTAATATTGTAGTTTTTCCAGAATTCATCGCTCCATAACGAAATTGTAACTTTGCCATTTTTCTTCACCGCCATTATCATATCAAAAATCATGATAAAATTTTAAAAATTTATTTTTCTTTGACAGCTTTTTTACAAACTCTTTCTTGTGATTTTGCATAGTTTTTAATATAATGAAACTAGAGGTGAACAAATTGCAAAAAATTCATTTTATTGGTATTGGTGGAACTAGCATGAGTGGCATTGCCGAGATTGTAAAAAATATGGGGTATGAAGTTTCGGGAAGTGATCGAAGTAAATCAAAGCTTACCCAACACTTAGAAGATACAGGTATAAAAGTATGCTATGGTCATCATCCCGAAATGGTTTTGGATGCTGATATTATCGTATATACAGCCGCGATTCCTAAAGAAGATCCCGAACGATTAGAAGGGGAAAAACAAAAAAAGAAAATGTATGAAAGAAAAGAATTTTTAGGAAAACTAATGCTTTTTTATCAACATCGCTTATGTGTTTCGGGAACTCATGGTAAAAGTTCTACAACCGGATTTTTAGTCCATATTTTTTTAGAAGCAAAAAAAGAACCTACTATTCAAATTGGAGCCATATTACCCAAAATAAAAGGAACTTCTTATGTTGGTCAAAAAGAATTTTTAATTTTAGAAGCTTGTGAATATGTAGATAGTTTTTTACAGTTTCATCCAACTGGTGCTATTATCACTAATATTGATAATGACCATTTAGATTATTTTCATGATTTAAAACATATTCAAGAATCCTTTCAAAAATACACTACTCTAATTCCCGAAAATGGAGTACTAATTAAAAATAACGATGATATAAACTCTAAAGAAATCGGCAAAAATTGTAAAGCCAAACTAATTACGATTGGAATTCAAAATCAAGCTGATTATCAAGCAGTAAATATTGTCAAACAAGAAAATGGCTGTTATTCTTTCACAATTATTGAAAATGAAAAACCTTTACTTAATATTTCATTACATGTAATTGGGTATCATCAAATATATAATGCTTTATGTGCTTTTGCTCTTGCGTATCAATATATTTCAGATAAAGAAATAATAAAAATGGGAATTGAAAATTACCAAGGAATTGAAAGAAGATTTGAGTATATAGGGGAATTAAACCAGGTAAAAGTATATGATGATTATGCCCATCATCCAACCGAAATTAAAACAACATATGAAACTTCTTTAGAAATTTCTCACCATCAAACTTGGGCAATATTTGAACCACATACGTATTCCAGAACCAAAGAACATTTAGAAGAATTTGCTCACATTTTGGCAAAATTCGACCATATTATTATTTCTACTATTTATGGGGCGAGAGAAGTAAATACATTTGATGTTTCAGAAGCAATGCTTGTAGAAAAAATAAAAGAAGAAAATCCTCATGTAATATATTTAGAAACTTATGACAAAATTATTAATTATATCAAAGAAAATGTAAAAAAAAATGACATGGTAATTACGATCGGAGCTGGCCCAATTAGAAAAGTCAGTGAACAACTCACAAAAAAAGAATCTTAATTTATAACCAAGATTCTTTTATTTTCTACTTCTTTTATAGTTTTCTTTTTCCCACCCATATATGGTTGTAAAACTTCAGGAATCAATATAGAACCATCTTCTTGATAATTGTTTTCTAAAAAAGCAATTAACATTCTTGGGGGAGTAATAACAGTATTTGTTATAGTTTCAATATGTACCCAAAATTTATAATATTATTATTGGGTTTTATATAAACTCATTTCTTTCTGATTTATAATTTATGATTAACTTTCCAATAACCATTTTTATTTGCTCCCACTCTTTCAATATAATCACACTCAATAAGAATTTTAAAATTTCTTACAATAGTCCTTTTATTCACATCAAGTAGCCTAGCCAACTCTTCTTGAGTTATTGATGGTTTGTCCATTATTAATTTTATAATTGATTTTTGTAAATTATTAAGAGATTTAAATGGTACAGTTTCTGAAACTTCATTGTTGCCTTTAAATTCATTATTGTTAAAAGGGACTGTAACTCGTATGTGATTAGGAAAAAATTCAAATATACTTTTATCGTACGTTTTTAATACTCTTTGTATACCCGTCCCAAGCTGTTCCACAAAATTTAAATCTCTAAAAATTCTCATCAATTC
>CANQEG010000065.1 GCA_947594705.1 uncultured Bacilli bacterium
CGTTTACGGACTCGAACCGCAGACCCTCTGCTTGTAAGGCAGATGCTCTAACCAACTGAGCTAAACGCCCTTGTCTTTAGTTGACACTTAAAATATTATCAAAAAGTGATAATAATGTCAACTAATTTTTTATTTTTTATGACATTTTTTTCAAAAAATTACATTTCTATTCTATTTTATGCAAAATATACTTGATACCATACCAAAAAGCAATAAATATTATAAATTTTTCGACCATTATTTTCTTTTCCCGTATAATGATTCTCTAACAAACTTAAAATATAATCTTGGTCAAAAAAATCTTTGACATAACTTTTTTCAAAAGCATCTTTTACTCTTTGATAAAATTTTTCTTCCCGAATCCATTTAGAAAAAGGAACAGGAAAGCCACATTTTTTTCTTTTTGACCATTCTTCAGGAATTTTCTTTTTAGAAATATCACGAAATAAATATTTTGTTTCCCCATTTTTTAATAAATATTGATTTGGAATTGTTCTTGCATAGCGAAATACTTCAATGTCCATGAGTGGTGTTCTAAGTTCAATAGAATGCGCCATACTCATTTTATCAGCTTTTAATAAAATATCTTGAGGAAGCCAAAAATGATAATCAATAAACATTTTTTTGGTAAGTTCATCTTCACTTTTGATTTTCTCATAAACAGGGTTTAATACATCATGAATAGTTTCCTCGTTTTTTAAGTGATCGGCTAAAATAAGATTTGCTTCCTCTTCTTCCATATATGTTCCATGACCAATATATCTTTCTTCAAAAGGACGACCATATTTTACCAACGTATTTCTTCCAGGAAAATGCGGCAAATTTTTGACCATATTTCTCACCAATTTACGAAATCCTAAAGGAAAATGTAAATACGCTCTTAAAAGGAATGGGTCATTATATTCATTATACCCTCCAAACATTTCATCAGAACCTTCTCCTGATAAAGCAACTTTTACTTCTTTTCTAGTAAGTTCACTTAAAAAATATAAAGGAACAGTGGAAAGATTTGCATGCGGTTCATCGGTATGCCACTCTATCTTAGGCAAAGCATCAAAAAAGTCTTCGGGACTAATTTTTTCCCGATAATTTTTAATATGTAACATTTCTGATAAATCTTTGGCATAATCAGTTTCATCAAATCCTTCATAGGAAAAACCAACTGAAAAGGTTTTATCTGGTTTAGAAACACTTACAACATAAGAAGAATCTACGCCCCCAGAAAGATATGCTCCTACTTCAACATCACTTGTTGTTTGATGATAATAAATAGAATCTTCCAATACTTTTTCTAATTCTTTTTTCATCACTTCATAATCTTTTTTCGTTTTTTTGTCATAATCTAATACAAAATAAGGTGCTACTTTTAAATTTCCATCTTTATAATGAAAGAAATGTCCGGGAAGTAATTTAAATACATTTTTAAAAAAAGTTTCTTCTTTCACTGAATATTGAAAAATTAAATACATTTTTAAAGCATCTGTATTCACTTCTTTTTGAAATTGAGGATGTTTACACATAGCTTTAATTTCACTAGCAAACATAAAATTTCCATCTTTTTGATAATAATAAAATGGTTTCATTCCAAAATGATCTCTTGCTCCAATAAGTTCATGATTTTTTTTATCATAAATAACAAAAGCGAACATTCCTCTTAATTTTTTAAATACATCATCTTTCCATTCTTCGTAGCCATGTAAAATCACTTCGGTATCAGTTTTTGTTTGAAAGTGATAACCTAAACTTATAAGTTCTTCTTTTAAAGCTTGATAATTATAAATCTCCCCATTAAACACAATAGATAGAGTTTTATCGTCATTATAAATTGGCTGTGCTCCACCATCCACATCAATAATAGATAATCTTCGATGTCCTAAAGCGACAAACTCATCCGCATAATACCCTTCTCCATCTGGTCCACGATGTTTTATTTCATCGGCCATACTTTTAATGATTTTTAGTTTTTCATTCTTTTTTTCTTTTCCCGTAAAACCAACAATTCCACACATAATTATTCCTCCCAATCACTATTTTCATATTCTACTTTATAATGATGTAATCGTTTCTTTATCATGAAAAAACGCTTTATATTTTTGTCTTTTTTGCATTCCATAGGACTTACTCTTTTTTTCCATAACCGTAATGCCTCTTTTTGAAAAGCCGTATTTTTGATATATGTTTTCACGATGTTTTTAGGCACGAAAGAAAGTAATACTTCTTCTTTTAAATCCTTATATTCTAAAGTTTCTTTAAAAATTAAATCTCTTACCATCGTTTCAATTAAATTACATCCCAATGCACTAATATAATAACTACATCTTCCTTGTCTCGCATTAATTTCTAAAACTTCAAATACTTTTTTCTTACAATTATATTTTAAATCAAATTCATAAAATCCATTCATCGCAATGTTATTTTCCATAAATTCGATTATTGTTTTCTTCATTTCTTCGACATTTCCATCAAACGTATTGAATCCATTTATTAAAGTTGCCGCATTTCCAACCATATTTTTACTTCTTTCTTGAAGTCCTATTTGGGCAAACGAAATTACTTTCACCTTTTTATGGCGATCGACATACACCACCGAATCAAATAAATAAGAATCATCCCCAGGAATAAATTCTTGAAAAATCAACCGATCTTGATAGCCTGAATTTTTAATATTTTGAATTACGGAATCTAACTCTTTTTGATTATGAATTTGATAAATTTTCTTTTTTCCTTCAAATGAAACATGATTATATAAAATTACATTGGCTGGTTTTATAATAAGAGGAAACCCTAAATCAGGGTATAACGTATCTTTTTTGATATCAAAATAATACGTTTTAGGAAATTGTAACACCGATTTTTTATAAGTTTTATAAAATTGTTCTTTATTGGTTAAACTATGAAGAATTTTTTCATCTTGTTGAAAGAAAACCCCATTAGAAAAAATTTTATCTTTATTTTTGGCTAAAAACATGGAATATGTTTCATTTGTACTCACGATTAACACTGGACAAGAATTTTTTTCTAAATATTCATTGATTCTTTTTATACACTTTTCTTCTTCCCATAAATCATCATGATATTCAATTGTTAAAATATTCGAATATTTGGTAAAAGAAAGACGATCTTTCGCTAATAAATGAGCTTTTTTTTGATATGCTTCATAAGTACATCTTGCCATATAATACGCATTGGCATCACTTCCTAGAATTAATACTTGAAATTCCATTTTTCTTCCTCCTTAATAGGTAATCTCTTCTTCTCTTTCTTTATTTTTATGAATTCTTACAACTCGATTACTAATTTGATTAAATAAGTGATACGCATTAATAGATAATTTGCCACAAACTTCTTTGATAGAAATTGTCTTTCCAAAGATTTCTACTTTTGTTTGAAGGGAAAGTTTTTCTTTAGAAAAAATCATAATCATATCCATAGAATCAGATAGAATCGGATACCGTTTTCCTTCTATTGCAACTTCTTGAAATTCTTTGGTAACCCCATCCGCATAACCAATAGGAATCGTATAAATATACCCATCATCTAAAACTTTCGTTAAAGAATACCCGACTAAACTCCCTTTTTCTACTTTTCGTTCACTCATGATATGAGAATATAGGGAAAACGCCGTTGAAAGCTCTAAATCATTGGTTAAATAAGTCTCACTGCAATGGTTCTTTTTTTGTAAATACCTTCTTTTCCAACTTCTCAGTTTATCTTTGATGGAACCTCCCTCTTTTCTACTTTGAGAAAACCCATACATAATGATTCCTAAACGCACACCATTACAAAAGGAAATTTTCGGATGTTCGACTAATGTAGCACTTCTTCCCAGATGAACAATGGGAATTTCTTTTAAATTGATGTCTTCTGTTATTTTTAAAAATTCTTGTACTTGATAATCCCAATAAGAATCGGTAATTCCAAGACTGGCAAAATGCGTATAAATTCCTTCTAAAATCATTTTTTCGTTTTTTTGAATCATTTCTACAGCTTCATTTAAACTTCTCTTTTCATAAAAACCTAAACGATGCATTCCCGAATCTATTTTTAAATGAATTTTAATTTCACTAAACAAATCTACTTTTTCTAATTCTTTTAGATACTCTAAACTTTCAATCGTAATTGTTACATTCTCATTTAATGCATCAAAAATGGCATCCAATGAAATAGGTTCTAAACAAAGAATTGGAATATTTCTTTCATATTTTCGAATTTCATGAGCTTCTTCTAAGGAAGATACAGCAAGGTAATTAATCCCGCCTTCAATAAGATCAAGGACTGAACGAATTCCATGATGATATGCATTGTTTTTTACAACGCCAATATAATAGGTATAATCTGGGTATTTCTTTTTTATTTCTTTTACATTTTGAGTTAATTTTTCTCCATCTATCAAAGCATAAGTTTTTCTTTGCATTTTATCATCCTCCTAAAATGATTATATCAAAAGAATTGGAAATTTATGGAAAAAAGAAAGCATCTCCTAAGCTTTCTCAATATCAATTAGAACTTCTTCACCATTTAAATCATAAGAAGTCGCGATTTCTGGATTGGTTTTAAAATCAATTGCTAAAGTCTCTTCTTTGATGTATTCTTTAAAGTTTTCTAATACTTTATCAAAACGACTTGTTCCATAATAAGAAATGATAATACGGTCAACTACATTATAATCTTTATTTTTTCTTAAATTTTGTACTTTACTTACAAACTCTCTAGCAATTCCTTCTAAAATTAAATCTTCGGTTCTTTCCGTATTTAAAATCACAAAATTATTGTTTTCCATACCTACATTAAATCCCGGTTTGGAAGAAATTTTTTCTTCTACCATGTCTTTCGTAATTGTAACATTTTCATTTTCTAACATCATCACAATAGAACCATTTTGTTCTAACTCATGAATTTCACTTTCACTCAAAGTATTTAATTTTTCTTGGAATTCTTTCATTTTAGAACCTAATGTTTTTCCGACAACTTTAAAATTTGGTTTGAAAGAAATATTCATATAATCATTTAAATTTTCTGAAAAAACTACATCTTTAACATTTAATTCTTCTTTGATTAAAGGAATAAAATCTTGTAACATTTCCTTTTTAGAACCATCTAATAAGACTTCACTTAATGGTTCACGAACCTTGATTTTCGCTTCTTCTCTTACATATCTTCCAATACTAATTAAACTACGAACCAAATCCATTTTTGCTTCTAAAGCATCATCGATAAGACTTTTGTCATACAAAGGAAAATCTGCTAAATGAACTGAAACTTCGCCTGTTAATTTTTGATAAATTTCTTCAGTTGTATACGGAATAATAGGTGCACACAACTTACATAAACCACAAAGAACTTCATACGTAGTTTGATAAACAGCTTTTTTAGAAACATCCAATTCACTTTTCCAAAAACGAGCTCGATTGCGTCTAATATACCAGTTAGATAAATCTTCTGAAACAAAATTTGTAATACATCTCACAACTTGATTTAAATCATATTCATCATAATATTTTGTACACTCTAAAACCAAACGATTATATTTAGAAAGAAGCCATAAATCAATATCTTCTCTTTCTTTATAAGAAACTTTACAGTCATCTATATCAATTTTATCTGCATTGGCATACATTTGAAAGAAAGAATACGTATTTTTTAATGGGTTAAAGAATTTTGAATATACTTCTTTTAAACCTTCTTCATCAAATTTAAGTGGTGTCCAAGTTGGGGAAACATAAGGTAAGTAAAAACGAATTGTGTCAGCTCCATACTCTTTCATAATTGTAAATGGTTCAACTGCATTTCCTTTTGATTTATGCATTTTTTGTCCATTTTTATCTAAAATGAGTTCATTTACCAAAACATTTTTATAAGGACTTTTTCCCGTCATGAAAACACCGATGACAATTAAACTATAAAACCAGCCTCGGGTTTGGTCGATACCTTCGGCAATAAAATCAGCCGGATATTGGGATTCCCAAAGACTTTGATTTTCAAATGGATAGTGGTATTGCGCAAATGGCATAGCCCCTGAATCAAACCAGCAGTCAATAACTTCAGGGACACGGCTCATTACCCCTTTACATTCCGGACATTCGATATGAATTTCATCTACATAAGGGCGATGTAAATCTAATGTAGTGATATCAATTTCTTCCATTGCTTTAGACTTTAATTCTTCCCTACTTCCGATCATTTCCATATGTCCACAAGAACAACGCCATAAAGGAAGTGGAGTTCCCCAATAACGATTTCGACTAATTGCCCAGTCATTCATATTCATAAGCCAGTTACCAAATCTTTTTTCACCTACAAAAGAAGGGTACCAATTGACTTTTTTATTTTCTTCGACAATTTTATCTTTTAATTTTGTAACTTCTAAATAATAAGATGGTCTAGAATAATAAACCAAAGGAGAATCGCATCTCCAACAATGAGGATAATCATGACGCATTTTTTGTTTTTTAAATAATTTGTCATTTTCTTTTAACCAAGAAATTACTTCTGTATCGGCATCAAAAATATTCATGCCTTTCCATAAACCTTCTGTGTATGTAGCATCTTCGGCAACCGGATTTACATAAGGTAATTGATATTTTTTTCCTACTTTGGCATCATCTTCTCCAAAGGCGGGAGCAATATGAACAATACCAGTACCA
>CANQEG010000066.1 GCA_947594705.1 uncultured Bacilli bacterium
CCTTTTTATGTTTTAGATAATACACGGATAAGTAGTTTTAATGCAGATCGTGCCGCGCCTTTAACTATTTATCAACCTTGGATATACCGAGGCGGTGCTTGCTATGCTGGTTTTAGTTCTGGTATATTTGCTTTTGGACCTGGTACTGGTGCAGCAGCAGATGCTTGGGCTTTTCGTATCATTCTTTCTCCATAATGAACAGTGTTTATTATAAATAATTAAAAAAATGAAAAAGACACATGACGTGCCTTTTTTAAATGAAATCAAAAAGATTTCTTGTAGATAAATAAGCTATCTACATAAATAGTATGGAAAGTTTCAATCATTTTATACATAAAATTCATCAATGTTTTTATGTTGCTTAAAACGATAAAATATGCTAGTATATTCACTCGAGGAAGTGGTTCAAATGAACTTTTCATTAGAAGAAACAAAGAAAAGAACTAGTATTATGAATAAACCAACATTAAATGAAACTCGATTAAGTCTATCAAAATTAAAAACAAATTTGCAAGAATCAAAATCCCAAAATATGGAATTAAAATTACAAGAATACACGAAAACATATCTACCAGAAGCATCAAAAATGATGAAAGAAATGAAAAGTGAACTTGTGTTTATTTTTGATAAAAGCGGTTCTTGTATGGGGATGGAAAAAGCAACATGCGATAATTTTAACAAAATGATCCAAAAAGAAAAAACAGAGTTCCTAAATACAACAGTAACAACTGTATTATTTAATCAAGTTTCTACAACAGTTCATGATCGATTAAATGTGAATGATGTAAAAAAATTACATTATCTTGCTGGCGGTGGAACAGCTTTATATGATACTCTTATGAACGTATTAACGAGTGTTTATCAAAGACAATCTAAAGAAATGATAAAACCAAATACAACTTTAGTCGTAATTATGACAGATGGTTATGATACAGATAGTCGTTTTTCAAATATCGTAGATGTTCAACGAGAAATTAATTTTTTAAGACAAAAAGGATGGGAATTTATCTTTTTAGGAGCTGATTTAGATGCCAAAAAAATTGCTTCAGAATTAGGGATGGATCCAAATAAAGCTGAAATATATACCTCATCAATCCAAGGAATTACATGTAATTTTAAAGCTGTAGAGATTGCTTTAAATAGTTTGAGAGAACAAGGAAAAATAACTTCCGACTGGTCTCAACCAATCAAAGAAAATAATGCCAATACAAATAAAAATATCAAACAAATAGAAGAAAAACCAAACAAAAATTACCTAAGATTGGAGAAAAAATAAAATGAATCAATGGGAAGAACATTGGCAAGATTATTATGAAATTTTAGGAATCGATAGAAATGCAACGGAAGAAGAAATAAAAAAAGCTTTTCGAACTCTTGCCGCAAAATATCACCCTGATGTAAATCCAAGTAAAGAAGCTGAGGAAAAATTTAAACAAATGAATGAGGCCTATCATGTATTAAGTAATGAAGAAACGAAAAAAATATATGATGAAACTTGGGATCAAATACAAAATAAAGAACCAGAACAAAGTATCAACTATGAAGATTTAAAAAAAGACTATGATGAAAAAGAAGTATATTTAGCCAAAAAATTTGCTTTAGAAAAAATAATAACTGAAGAAATTGAGAAGATTGTCGATATTATTAATATAAAAAATGAATTATTACTTCAAGTAGCATCAGATAGTATGAGCAAAAGAGATTTTTATGAAACTATAAAAGAACTTATCAACATAACCGCGGCATATACCAAAAATTTAAGTGAATTAGCTCAAAAAGCGGAAGAACTTGAGTTGATAGAAGATGAAGACCTTTTAAATCAAACAATAGAGTTTTGTGAAAAAGAAATAAATGAAATGCCAAAAACGCCAAAAGAAGCCAAAATATATTTATACGAAGAATATTATAAAGAAAGTGAAAGAGAACAAACAGAAAAATTAATCCTCGATGGCGAAAATTTGATTGCAGAAATCGTAAACTTTTATAAAAATGTATATTATAATGAAATAAACTTATTAGAATACAAAAGTATCAGACAAAATTTTTTCATAACAGGAAATGAAATTATTAGCAAATTAAATCAAACAAGAAAAAATGTAATATCTTTGGAAATGGATGATTTGGCAACAAAAATTTCCGAAATGATATCAAGAGTCCA
Organism: uncultured Bacilli bacterium; assembly: GCA_947594705.1. GTDB lineage: Bacteria > Bacillota_I > Bacilli_A > RF39 > UBA660 > Ventrenecus. The sequence continues at coordinate 2,159 of CANQEG010000066.1, forward strand.
ACTTCAAATAGAAAAAATGCCCATCGACTATAAAATAGCGAAAGAATTAGGACATCGAGAAGCGATAAAAACAACGTTAAAAGAAAAAGAAGTAGAATTAGAAAATATCAAAAACTCTATCGACAAATTGCAATGCCAAATGCTTCACACGTCACGTGCCTGGGAATATACTCAAGATTTCATAGATATTGATGATCAAAAAATTTCATTGAATAATGAGACCAAAGAACTAAAAACAAGTGTAGAGTCCTTTGTAAATATACCGAAAAAGGAACAAAAAGAACTGAAAAAAGAAGTGAAACAAAATTGGGATGAAGCAAAAAAAACAAATAAATTTTTAAATACAATGTATACTACAATGAAAGAAGATTATGAAGAAAGAAAAGAAATTCAAGGAGCCTATTCTTTATTTGATAAAGTTTATGAAACAATGTATCAAAAAAAAGAAGTAATTGAACAACTTCATAAAATAAAAGAATTTACTACAAGACTATATTATTACGAAAATGTTGACCTAGATGATAACTATAAAAAAATATTAAATGAATTTAAGAAAAAAGACCAAATAATAGAAGAAGAAATCGATACATTACGAGAATATTTTAATACAATAAATTTATCGGACATATTGGCCAATGTTGAAGATCGTATAACTAGTTATAATGGATTTTGTTTACTATGGGTATTTGGTATGATAGCGGCATTTGTATTTTTACAAATGACCAAAAAAAGACACATGGAAGAACCAGCAAATCGATATGTAATAGGAATGTGGTGGCAAAGAATCCATATTGCATTGTATGGAACAATGTGTTTTGTTACAAGAAAAAAATTAAAACAAGAACAAAAGAAAAGAAATGATATCAAAGAAGCAATTTTAATATTAGAAAAACACGAAAAAGACACATGACGTGCCTTTTTTTAAATGAAATCAAAAAGATTTCTTGTAGATAAATAAGCTATCTACATAAATAGTATGGAAAGTTTCTATCATTTTATGCATAAAATTCATTGATAAAACAAAAAAAAATTGATACAATAAGAATAGAAAAATAGCAGTAAGGGGCTGATTTTTTGTGAATACAGAAGAAAAAATAATTCAAGTACCAATAGAAGATATAATCCCAAATCGATTTCAACCAAGACTTGCCTTTGATGAAGAAGGACTAAAAGAACTTTCTGAATCAATAAAACAACATGGAATTATTCAACCATTAGTAGTCCGAAGATTAGGCGAAAAATATGAAATCATCGCCGGTGAAAGAAGATATAAAGCATCTACTATGGCAGGATTAAAAACAGTTCCGGCAATTATCTCAAACATAGATGATAATCAAAGTGCCGAGATTGCGTTAGTAGAAAATATTCAACGAAGAAACTTAACTCCAATTGAAGAAGCCAAATCTTATCGAAGTCTACTTGATCGTGGATACATGACACAAGAACAACTTGCTGAAAAAATGGGCGTAAGTCAAAGTTCTATCGCAAACAAATTAAGACTTTTAAACTTATCAAGTGAAGTACAAGATGCTTTATTACAAGAAAAGATAAGTGAACGACATGCGAGAAGCCTATTATCACTCCCTAAAGAAGAGCAAGCAGAATGGTTAAAGAAAATCATTAGTAAAAGACTAACTGTAAGACAATTAGACTTAGAAATAAAAAAAGCGAAAGGAGAAGTCGCAGAAGATATTCCTTTAGTAAAACCGGGACCTGACATCAAAACAATGGTAAACAATGCGACAGATATTAATAAAATGAATGAGCCAAAAGATATGAATGTAATTATGGAAACACCAAAAGAAGAACCCAAAGAAAAAGTAGAAGAACCAACCATTGAAAATAAAGAAATACCCAATAAATTCTTTAATTTTCTAGAAGATGAAGCAGCCAGTATGTCAATGGACTCTCCTTTTAAAACGGAAGAATGGACCGATCCGAATGCCAATACCATTGAAGTATTAGAAGACATAGAATTAGATAGTCCACCAGCAAAAGAAGAAGTAGCGCCTATGGAAATCAAACCAGAAACTCCAGTCGCTCCAGCACCAGAAAATGATACGTTCATGCCATTCTTCTTTGAACAAAAAGATGCTCCAGTAAGCACCAATACCATTGAAGAAATCAAAAATACTCCTGAAAATAAAATAGTAGATCCAATGGATTCTGTAATCAAATTAGATCCAAATTATGATAAAATGGTAGAAGAGAAAAAAGGGTTAGACTTAAAAACAGCCATTAATGATGTGCGAGAATTAATAGATGCTTTAAAAGAAAAAGGCTTTCAAATATCATTAGATGAAGTAGATTTAACCGGAAACTATCAAATGACTATAAATATAAAAAATAATGATTAGTTTTCAAACTAATCTTTTTTAAAAAGGAGAGTCAATGAAAAAATTAATAGAAACCATAATTATTTTAAGCTTAGGAATCAGTACATCTTTGACACCATTATTAAAAAAAGAAGAGAAAATCATAAAAAATAGTCAAGAAAGATTTGGCCTTTACTATGAATTTGCTGAAGAGAAAATAGAAAATATGACATTAGAAGAAAGAATAGCTCAAATATTATTAGTGCGTGTCCCAGCCACGAATGAAATAGAAACATTAAAAAAATATCAATTTGGTGGGTATTTATTATTCGCGAGAGACTTTGCCAATTTAACCAAAGAACAAGTTCAAAATAAAATAAATCAAATGCAAGAAGTGTCCAAAATTCCTATTTTAACCGCGGTCGATGAAGAAGGTGGTATAGTAGTTCGCATAAGTAACAATCCAAATCTTCGAGCATCTCCATTCTTATCTTCTAAAGAATTATATAATGAAGGAGGATTAGAAAGAATTAAAACAGATACCATTGAAAAAAGTAATTTATTAAGTGAATTAGGAATCAACTTAAATTTAGCTCCTGTAGTTGATATTGCCCAAAATGAAAGTGATTATATGTATAAAAGAAGTCTAGGACAAAATGCGATAATAACATCCGAATATACCAAAACTGTGATTGAATCAAGTAAAGGCTTAAAAGTATCTTATACGTTAAAACATTTCCCAGGCTATGGCAACAATGTCGATACCCATACAGGGTCCTCCAAAGATGAAAGAACCCTAGAAAATTTACACGAAATCGATTTAAAACCATTTTCTTCCGGGATTGAAGCCGGTGCCGAAGCGATATTGATAAGTCATAATATCGTAACAGCATTAGATGCAAAAAATCCTGCTTCCTTATCAAAAAACGTTCACGATTTATTAAAAAATGATTTGCATTTTTCGGGAGTGATTATCACCGATGATTTAGATATGGGAGCAACGAAAAATATTGCCAATAAAAATGTCTTAGCGATTCAAAGTGGCAATGACTTACTAATAACAACTGACTATCAAGAAAGTATAAATGAAATCAAAAATGCCATTCAAAATCATCTGTTAACCGAAGAAGAGTTAAATCAAAAAGTACGAAAAATTATTGCATGGAAATATGAAAAAGGACTACTCTAGTTCTTTTTCTTTTTCTTCTTCTGAAGATTTCATATAAGTTACTTCTGTTCCTTTGACATAATAAAATAAAGTATTATGACTACTATCGATCATTTCTTCACCTGTGATTCCATCGCGAATTAATCCTACCACATTTTGTGGTTTTTCATACCAACTATCATCTTCTTTCGGTAAATATGCTTCCATTGTATCAAGCCAAATATTTTTAGAATAATAACTTGCGTTGGCATCAATATCTTCGGCATCATCATTGCCAATCCAAACCATCATAAGTAAATTAGGATTATACCCAACAGTCCAAGAATCTGTATTTGTTGTTCCTGTTTTTAAAGCATACTTTCGACTCATCCGCGAAGCAAGTGACAAAGCAGTCGGAGTAGTATAAGAAGAAAATTTAGAATTTGTTGTATTTGTAAGCATTTCATTTAAAATATAAACATCATTTTCATTAAAAACATAGTGGTGTTTAGATTTATGTTCATATAAAATATTTCCATCCATATCTTCTACTTTAGAAATAAAAAATAATTCTTTTTCATCACCACCACTAGCTAAAGTAGTGTAACCATGGGCAAAGTCAAGCATATTAAGCTCAGATGTTCCAAGAGCAAGAGAAGGATTGCCAATTAAATCTTCTTCGATTCCTGCCAAATTTGCTGTATCAACCAAAACGGATGTACCCAAAAACAAATGTGTTTTGACAGCATAAATATTATCAGAATACGCAATAGCCGCGGCCATGGTAATATCTTTATTCGCGTAAATTTGATTATAATTACTAGGAGCATAAAGTTGCTCATTGGCAAAATGAAAAGTTGTTTTTTCACTTTTAAATAAAGAAGAAGAGGTAAGTCCATTTTCTAAAGCGGCATAATAAAGAAATGGTTTCATGGTACTTCCTACTTGTCGTTTGGCTTGAGTTGCCCGATTATACTGACTTTTTGCATAATTAAGG
>CANQEG010000067.1 GCA_947594705.1 uncultured Bacilli bacterium
AAATTTCTTTACTTATTCACATAAAAAAAAGATAGTTTTTACTTTTTCTATCTTTTTATGTCTGAATAGTTACAAAAGAAAAGAGGTCATTCCTATGGAAATAAAAAATACTTATGAACATATTGTCACAAAAGAAATGAGTATAAGAAAATATTTAAAAGCGAAGACTCCCAAACACTATGAAGTGGTGAAAACTTCTCTAAATATTCCTAAAAGATGTGTACAAGTAGTTTATTCCAATAAAAAGCCTGTATATGTAAATGAACAAAAGGAGTTTGGTATGGTAATCATGCGAGAAAGAGTCATAGAAATAGGAAAATATTCTTCTTTGTCTTATATTTCTAAAGAATCTAAAAACATGCCTTCTATTCCTAGTTGGGCTACACTTACTGGGTATGTAATAGAATTAAATGAATGGTGTAGTGCGTATGAATATATAAATAAAGTTCCTATGTTAGTCCAAGAAGAGTTTAACCCTGATACCAAAACTTATGAAATCAAAAAAATGGAACCTTTAAATAAAGAACAAATATTACAAAGGAGTCGTAAATGAATAAGCTAAGTGAAAATGACATAGAAAGACTATTTCCTCTACACAAAGATGGTTATACACTTCATTATGAAAAAAGAAAAGACTTATTTGAAGCCAAAACCGATGAAGAAGTAAAAAAAGATTTAGAAATTATGTTAGAAACCAATGCAATCATTATATTAGAAGAAGAAGACCAAATTGTCGGGTATGCTACGTATCAAATAAAGAAAAGAAAAACAAAATATTTATTCGTTGATGAAATGTATATTATTGAATCCAAAAGACATAGTGGTTATGGAACAAGACTTTTTAATGAGCTGAAAAAAATTGCGCAAACTCATCAATGTGAAAGAATAGAATTAAATTGTTGGGATTGGAATGAATCAGCCAAAAAGTTTTATCAAAAGCAAAATATGAGTGAACAAAGAGCCATTTGGGAACTAAAACTATAAAGAAAGTGTGAAATAAGTAAATTTCCATAGCTTTTCCGAAAAAAATAGGTTATACTTATGATAATAGGAAAGGAGACTTTTAAAATGCCAGAAGAAGAATTAGTTTTTCAAAGAATCACGGAGCTAAGACAAGATATAGACAATTTAAGACTTCAAAATTCAATATTACTAAGAATCACCGCGCGTACTTTACAACACCTAAATCCAGAATTATTAGAAGATTTAAAACCAGTTTTAGATTACTTAAACATTAGTTATGCACCTCAAAATAAAGCTACAACTACTTTAAGTGAAAATGCTCTTCCAAATGACATCTTTAATGATGATGTAACTCCAACTTATAACGAGCCACTTTCTGATGATTCTAACACCATGCATATATAAACTCTAAAATGAGTTTTTTTTTCTTGCAATTTAAACCAACTTTTCATAAAATATAATACAAAAGAAAAGAGGAACACAAAGTGAAAAGATTAAATACAATGGAACATGTCGTAAAGAAAACGATGTCTTTAAAAGAATATATCTTATTTAAAAAAGTAGATGGTTATATCAAAATAAAAACCGAAAATCATTTTCTTGGCGGAATAGAAGTAACGTTTGGAAATACGGAACCTGTAATAGTAGATTCCTTACATGAGTTTGGATTTCCTGAAAAGAAAACAATCAAATATGAACCTTTAAAATACTATCGAGTATTAATTACAAATAAAGGCACTACCAATTTTCCTGATATTCCTGAATGGGCATTTATAACAGATGAAGTCTACCCTATCAATGAAAAAAGTGAAGGAAGAGTTTACCGAAATGCGTATCCAATAGAAATAACCGAAACGTATTCTATTCCTCATCATGGGTTTGAAATAGAACGTATTGTTGTAGTAAAAAAAGAATCAAATTTACAACCTAAAAGAAATTTGATAAAATAAAACCAGAAAATAGGATGGTGGCCAAAATGATGAAAGAAAAATTAGAAAAAATGTTAGAAAAAATAAATAACCTTAGGAGGTCACTTTGACTTAGATACGAAAAAACAAAGAAAAGAAGCCTTAGAAAAAGAAACTAAAGAGGAAAATTTTTGGCAAGATTTAAACCATGCCAATGAAGTGAACAAAGAATTAGCAGTATTAAATAAACAAATCAATTTAGTAGAAACATTAGAAACCGAAATCAAAGATAATTTAGAATTAATAGAGCTAATGAATGAAGAAGAATATGCCTCTTTAAATTTAGAAACATTGGAAAAAGAACTGGAAGAATTAGAATTGAGTACATTATTAAATGGAAAATATGATGCGTTAAATTGTTACTTAGAAATTCATCCCGGAGCAGGCGGTACAGAATCTTGTGACTGGGCAAGTATGCTTGCTAGAATGTATCAAATGTTTTGTGAAAAAAATCATTACACCTATGAAATAATTGAAGAACAAAAAGGGGAAGAAGCCGGAATAAAAAGTATAACGATGTTAATAAAAGGGTATTATGCCTATGGCTACTTAAAAAATGAACGAGGAGTCCATCGCTTAGTAAGAATTTCTCCCTTTGATTCCAATGCTCGTCGCCATACTTCTTTTGCCTTTGTAGGCGTAACTCCAGACTATAAAATAGAAACAAACATTGAGATAAAAGAAAGCAATTTAAAAATCGATGTTTATCATTCGAGTGGGGCAGGAGGACAATCGGTAAATACTTCGAACTCCGCTGTAAGAATTACCCATTTACCATCCAAAATAGTCGTAACTTGTCAAAACGAACGAAGCCAATTAAAAAATAAAGAATTTGCCATGAAATTATTGAAAAATAAATTGTATCAATTAGAAGAAGAAAAGAAATTAAAAGAAGAAGAAAAATTAAAAGGGGAAGTTGTCGACATTAATTTTGGTAGTCAAATAAGAAACTATGTTTTAGAACCATATAAACTTATTAAAGACTTACGAAGTGGGTATGAAACAAGTAATGTAGATAAAGTATTAGATGGAGATATTTTACCAATTTTAGAATCGTTATTAAAAGGGGTCGAAAAATGAAAAAACTAGCGAGTTATAGTGTTGTAATACTAGGGTTAATCATTGTTGCCGTATCGTATAATTTGTTTTTAGCAAACTACAATTTAGTCGCAGGAGGAGTAAGTGGACTTGCTATAGTAATCAGTAAATTATTTTCTATTCCAGACAGTGTATTTATATTAGTAGCAAATATTGTGTTACTTGTATTAAGTTATATATGTTTAGGAGAAGAAAAAACCAAAAATACGATATTGGGCTCAATATTATTTCCTATATTTGTAAGTATATTCTCTTTTCTTCCTAAGTACATTCCTATTGAAATAGACCCCTTACTTGTCGCGATTATTGGTGGAAGTTTAAGTGGATTAGGGTATGGACTTGTCTTTCGTCAAAATTTCACCACGGGAGGAACCGATATATTAAATCAAATGGCTGAAAAATATTTAAAAATTCCCATGTCTAAATCGATTATTTATGTAGATGGTTGCATTTGCTTATTAGGATGGGTGGCCTTTGGGTTTACTTCCATGATTTATGGCTTAATTGCTTTAGTATTAATTAGTATAGTTTCTAATCGCACTCAATTAGGAATCAATAAAAATAGAGTATTATATATTACTTCTCAAAAACAACAAGAAATCAAAGAATATATTCATAGTTTTGGGTATGATGTAACGATGATGAATGCTCTTGGAGGGTATTCTAAGAAAAAACAAAAAATCATAATGAGTAGCATTCATGAAAAAGACTATTATAAAATGAAAGAGGGAATCAAAATCATTGACCCAAGTGTATTTATTGTAGTAACCAATGCGTATGAACAAACAAATGCCAATATGAAAATTAGAAATAAAGTTGCAAACGAAAAGGAAAGAAAAGAGGAAATTATCTTATGAAAAAACCAGTGATTGGAATTATTCCTACCTATAATTTAGAAAATAAACAAAATGACCCTTATGAAGACCGGGCAAGTTTTGTAAGAATGTATGTTGAAAAAATTCGTGAATGCGGAGGAATTCCCATCGGATTATTAGATACCGATGCTTTTTTATACATGGATGTTTGTGATGCTTACGTTTGGCCGGGTGGAAATCGTATTTTAAGAGACTTTTACCCTATTCTAGAAGATGCAAGAAGAAATAAAAAACCAGTATTAGGAGTTTGCTTAGGGTCGCAAGCGATTGCTACCTATTTTAATATACTTGAAGATAAAGAAAAATTTCCTGACAAAACATTAGAAGAAATATATCAACAAGAAAAAGAACAAAACCCTTATTTAAAAGTTTTAGAAGATAAAAGACTTCATAGTCATTATGTAACAAAAGACCAAGAAACGATAGAAAAGGCCAAACACAAAATACAAATAAAGCCAAATACATTTTTATATGACATCTACAAAACTGATACGTTAAATGTTGTAAGTTTGCACAGTGTCATCATAAATAGAAATAGCAAAGATACGATTATTTCTTCCAAAGCCGAAGATAACGTAATTGAGTCCATTGAATACCATAAAGATGGAAATCATTTTTTAGGAGTACAATTTCATCCTGAAATATTAGAAGAAAATAAAATATTCACGTGGTTAATCGAAAAAGCGATTGAATATAAAGAAGAAAAAGAAATTACTCTACACCGTAATAAAATTAAAAAATAAAAAGTTATTACGGTTGAGCGTAATAACTTTACAAAAAGAAGAAAATCATATATAATAGGAACAAGAGGTGACATATATGCTTTTAAGAGAAGAATATTTATCTAAAATAAGAGGTTTTTATGATTCAAATTTAATAAAAATCTTAGTTGGTATAAGAAGATGTGGAAAATCTGTTATTTTAAATCAAATAATAGAAGAACTAAAAGAAAAAAGGCACATTCATGAAAATCATATAATATTTATTAATTTTGAATTTATTGAATTTGAAGAACTACTAGATTACAAAAAATTAAATAAATATATAAAAGATAAAATCAAAGATAAAGAAATATACTATTTATTTTTAGATGAAGTCCAAAATGTAGATAACTTTGAAAAAGTGATTAATTCTTTAAGAGCGTCCATAAAAAATATTAGTATATTTTTGACTGGTTCAAATAGTAAAATGTTATCAGAAGAATTATCTTCCGTATTATCAGGAAGATACGTTCTATTTCATATTAACCCTTTATCATATAAAGAATATGTGTCTTTAACCAAAAAAGATGGAAAAGATTTGAATACTTTTTGGGATTATGCAAAATGGGGAGGGCTTCCCAATAGATGTGAATTTACAAATGAAATAGACATTAAAAATTATCTTCACAGTGTTTATGATTCTATTATATTAAGAGATGTTGTAAAAAGATTAAATGTAAAAGACACCATATTATTTGATACGATATTACAATATTTAATTGAAACTTCTGGTCGCGAATTTTCCTCAGAAAATATTATAAAATATTTAGACAAAGAAAATAAAAAAATATCAAATGAAACTCTATATAATTATATAGATGCCTTATGTAAAGCATTAATTATAAGAAAAGTATATCGATATGATATTGCCGGTAAAAGTGTATTAAAAACATTAAATAAATATTATGCAACTGATTTAGGAATAGCCCAAATAAAAAATAATAATCCAGAATTTAAAAATTATATTATTTTAGAAAATATAGTTTATAATGAATTAATCAATAAAAATTATGAAGTATATATAGGTAAAACAAAAAATGGTGAAGTTGATTTTATTGCCAAAAAAAATGGAATTATTAAATATATTCAAGTAACATATGAAATGGCTGGAAATGAAAGCACAATGGAAAGAGAATTTAATGCTTTGAAAAAAATAGAAGATAATTACCCCAAATATGTAATTTCACTAGATAAAATAGATTTATCAAGAGATGGAATCATTCATTTAAACTTAATTGATTTTTTACTAAATGAAGATTTTTAAAAATCATACCATAAAATAATGTTTCCTTTAGAATCCGTAAATTTTAATGAATAAATATAGCCAGAAAAAAGCAAATTATTTTCAGTCTCCCAATTTGATTTTCCTAAATAATTACTAGTTCTATTAACATTCCTTACTAAATCTTTTGTTTCAAAAATTTGACTATCAAAAAAATTATCATTTTTATATAATTTGGTACTATAACTATCTTTTAATTTATCAAATACTGCTTTAATTTTAAATTTTTCATTTATGTTGAAAAAATCAGTATAATAAAAAATATATACAGTTGTATTATAACGTACTGATATTTCAAAATTTTTTGTATCAAGTCCAACGGCCATGAGTAAATTATTATCATTCATACCAACTCCAAAATCAAAAATACGATTCCATCCAGATAAAGAAGTTGCCTTAAACTCGGTTTCAATAGTAAATCCATTTGCAAAGTCAATAGATTCAGGTAAATTCACGATATCAACATAGTCATCAGTTCCATCAAAATACATTCCCATGAGGTCACCATCTTTTTGAACTTTGGTACCATAAAAAGTTCCATTATAACCATTTCC
>CANQEG010000068.1 GCA_947594705.1 uncultured Bacilli bacterium
TATATGTGATAAACTCATTCTAGGAAACTAGGGTGATTTTTTCATATGGAATTAAGAAAATTTAAAGAAAAAAATCCTAAAAAAGTAGGAATCATAGTATTTACAATTACTTGTATTTTATTAATAACTGGTGTAATACTTTATAGAACCTTTGCCATATTTCAGGTTGATACAACACAGAATGTCATCAATGGAAGTATTGAAGACCCCGGAGATATCTATTTTGCTTTTTATAAAGATGGAAACATACAAAAAGAAATGCCCAAGAAAAGTGATGGTTATATTTTAGATGAACAAGAAAGTTCTTGTGGAGTAAATGGAACAAATGCAGATAGTATAAAAGTATCTATGACAGAAGATGAAGTAATTCATGTGAGTGGAGTAGCAACATCAAGAACGAAATGTAATCTATATTTTGTAAAAGGTGCTTATATATTAGGAAAAGGAATTCCTTTTGAAACTGAAAGTGATGGGCTTTATGAAGTAAAACATGATGGAGTAACAGGAACTATAAATGATTCTGGTTTTCAAAAAACAGAATATCGTTATGCAGGTCAAAATCCTGATAATTATATCAAATTTAATAATGAAACTTGGCGAATTATTGGTCTTGTGAATGTAATGACAAGTGAAACTAATGTGGAACAAAGAGTAAAAATTGTAAAAAATGAGAATATGGAAGAAAGAAAATGGGATGATAACTATAAAAATGATTGGACTAAATCGACTTTAAATACTTATTTAAATGAAGAATATTACAATAAATTAAATAACAACGCTCAAAGTATAATAGATGAAAACATTATATGGAATATTGGAAGCACATCTTTGTATCAAGAAGCTTTAATTAATAATTGGTATTCTTATGAAAGAGGAACAATAGTAGCTAATGGAAATCAAGCAACTTGGAAAGGAAAAATAGGATTAATATACCCCAGTGATTATGGTTATGCAACGAATGGAGGAAAGATAGTGAGAAAAAGTTGTTTTGAAAAAATTACCCTTAATTGGAATGAAATACCAGAATGTGCAAGTAACAATTATTTAACATCAAATAAAACTATATGGACAATGATAGCACCCTATACTTATACCAATGCTGCATATAATATTATGACGAATGGAAGTATAGTTATTGGAGATGGTCACACTATTAATTTGTTTATAGTTATGCCAGCATTATACCTAAAACCAACTGTCAAAATATCAAAAGGAAGTGGAAAAAATACAGATGCCTTCACTTTGAATTATGAAATAAATTAGTCGAAAGAATCACTTTTTATTTAGGTAAATTTACGATATAATAGTAGCAGAAAAGAGGATGCACTATGAAAATATTTATTGGCGCAGACCATAATGGCGTAAATCTTGCCAAAGAAATAGAAAAAGAATTACAAAAAGAAGGCTATGAAGTAGAATATTCGAAACTTCCTAGCTCTCCTCAAGATGACTACCCCGACTTTGCTTTTGAAATTGGTGAAAAAGTAGCTAGCACTCCCAATTCTTATGGAATCCTTTTATGTGGAAATGGGATTGGTATTTCCATCGCTGCCAACAAAGTAAAAAATATTCGGTGTGCGAGAATCACCTCAATAGAAGATGCCCATCACGCCAAATGCCATAATGATGCAAACATCATTGCCTTTGGAGGAATTTCAAAAGACTTTGCCCTTCAACTCATCAAAACCTTTTTAAAAACACCATCTATCAATGAAGAAAGACATATAAGAAGAGTAAATAAAATCATAGAATATGAACGAGGTGCATAATATGAATTATCAAATCTATGTCTATTTAATTCTGTCATGTTTGTCAGCTTTTGCTTTATCAGGGGTAAATTTTGAAAAATTCATGAAAAAAAATCGTTACTTTGAAACTAGATTTTTAGTGTTACTTTTAAGTTTAGCCTTAGGATACATTGTAACCAAATTCATCTTTGAATTCTTATAAGGAGGAATATGAAAAATAAAATTTTATTAATAGTGGTACTCTTTTTAACTGGAGTACTTTTCATTGTCTTAAAATACGCCAAAGAAAATGATTATGGAATTCCTATTCCACCCGAAGAAGGCAAACCACAGATAGTTGTAAGACTTTTAAATGAAACAGATGGTTCTATTGAAGAAAAAAAATTAGAAGATTATATTGTTGGAGTAGTATCAGCGGAAATGCCTGCATCCTTTGAAACTGAAGCTCTAAAAGCACAGGCCATTGCTGCTAGAACGTATGCCCTATATAAAAAAGAAACTCGTAAAGATTTAAATTATGACCTCATAATAGGAACCAAAGACCAAGCCTATCAAAACAATCAAACCTTATTAAAAAAATGGGGATTAAATTTTTTTAAAAATTATTTAAAAATAAGAGATGCTGTTAAAGAAACCCAAAATGAAGTCATCACGTATAATGGTGAAATTATCAATGCATTTTACTTTTCTATGAGTAATGGCTATACCGAAAATGTTCAAAGTGTATTTGGTGGAACGCTTCCATACTTAGAAAGTGTTGAATCTAAATGGGACAATGAAACCATCAATAATTATGAATATAAAAAAACAATTTCCAAAGAAGAATTTTGTCAATCTTTAGAAATACCTTGTGAGGAAATTATCATCGAAAATATTAAAAGAAACGCTACCAATCATGTCGATGAAATTACTATCAACGGCATCACTTGGAAAGGTACAAAATTACGAACCCTTTTAGGACTACGCTCTACTGATATTACCATAAACATTTTAGAAAATGAAATAGAACTTATCACCAAAGGATATGGTCATGGTGTTGGTATGAGTCAATATGGCGCTAATGGTATGGCCAAAGATGGATATACTTATGAACAAATTTTAAAATACTACTATAAAAATGTTGAAATTACAAAAATTTAACGTATAAAATTTCAAGTTCCTCTCACAATAGAAGTAGGAGGAAATAAAAAATGAAAAAAAGAAAATTAAAAGGATATGTATTACCAACAATTTACTTGTTAATTCTTGGGGTAATGGCATTTGGAATCACATTCCTAAGTAGAAATCTTTTAGAACGGGGGCAAGAAGAAGATAAGTATTATAACTATTCCATGAGTGTTTTCGATGAACAAGAAGAGTCACAAGAATCTACAGAAAATAAAGAAACTCCGACAAATACTGACATGATTGAAAAACCTTTTTCAAACGATTCTGTATCTATTGCCAAAGAGTTCTATCAAAAAGATGATACGGAAGAAAATCAACAAAAAGCCTTAATTTATTATGAAAACACCTATATGCCAAACACCGGAATACTTTATGAATGTGATAAAGAATTTGAAATCCTTGCAATGTATGATGGAATAGTAAAAGAAATCAAAACAGATGAAATCTTAGGTTCCGTAATAAAAATAGAACATAACGAAAAATTAACAACTATCTATTACACTGCGGGAGAAGTACAAGTAAAAACCGGCGATATTGTCAAAAAAGGTAATATTCTAGCCAAATCAGGACAATCGAAATTACAAACTACCAAAAAACAAACCTTACTTTTAGAAACATATTGGAATGGCACATTAACAAACCCAAACTCCGTAATCGGAAAAAATATGACTGACTTAAATTAATCTCAAATCTTGGGATTTTTTTAAAATATGATTACAATCTATCCTTATGAAAACGTCATCCAATATGAAGAAAATGAAAAAGTACAAGAATTTCGTTTGTCTAAAAAAGCCATGAAATATGGAAAAATAATAAATATTCCCCGTTTTGAAAAAGAATTAGAAGAACTCATTAAAAGAGAAAATTGGAAAAAAAGAATGAAACCTAAAAAATTTTTACTCTTACTTCCTATACACTATGAAGAAGTAGATAAAGAGTTATTCACAGTTTTATTAAACAATGCCGGAATTAAAAAGATAACTTATCAAAAAGAACAAAGTCGACTTCCTTTAAAAAAGAATGATACTTACATAAACATTCATGAAACCTATATTACATTAATTGAAAAGAAAAAAACAATATCTAAAAAAATGTATTCCATAGATGTATTTCAAAGTATTTATAAAACTTTAGATTTTATCTTTACCAATCAGCAAGGAAAAACGAAATATTTACTTTATGGAAGCAATCAAAACATCCCTAACATTGTCAATGCGTATCAAAAAGAAAACCTTTATTTTTATAATAATTATAAAACATTTATAATCACAAAAACCAAACCAAACAAGTAAAATAGAAAGAAAAAATGCCAATAAATTTTTCTTTTTTTTAATTATAAAAGTATTTGTCAATGAAAAAAATCTATGATATAATTTACTAACAGAAAACATTTAGAAAGGAATAAAAAGATGGTAAAAATAATAGTAATAGAAAAGGATGAAAAAATAGTTGAAAAATTAAAAAAGGTAATACGCCAAGTTTCTATTAAAGAAGATAAAGAGTTAGATGTGAAATATTATCAAAAGTATGATGAAGATTTGAAAAAGGAAATAGAGAATCTCTTATTTCCTAAAGTATATATTATAGGAATTGTATTAGAAAATGAAAAAAGTGGAATAGAAGTAGCACAAATAATACGCGAAAAAGACTTAAATAGTGAAATTATATTTGTTACAAATCATGATAATTTATTTGAAATTACACATCGCAGAATTCGGAAAATATTTGATTTTATTGAAACATTTCATGATATGGAACATAGGCTACAGAAAGATTTAGAAAAAATCTTAGCAATGAATGAAGAAGGAAAACTAATCAAGATAAAAAATAATGCCAATCATGAAGTAGAAATTTATCGGAATAGAATCCTTTATATCACCAGAGATAAAGAAGAACGAAAAGCAATAATTCATACAGATGCCAAAGAGGCAGTATTTACAATCAATGGAACTCTAGCGGAAATAGTAAAATTGGATTCTAATTTTGTGCAAACACATAAAAGTTGTATTGTAAATAAAAAACGTGTAATTGAAAAAAATTATGGCAAAGGTTACATTAAGTTTGATACAGGCGAGAAAATAGAATTATTATCTAAAACATATCATGATGCTTTTAACGAAGAACAAGATAAAATTCATTAATTTTTTTTATGAAAAAATGTCTGAAATCAATTTGAAACAAAAAGATACGTATTTGAAACAGAAAAAGCAAGAATGAAAAATAAATATAGTAAAATAAAGAAGTCGTGTGAAAGTGAGTTTGAGTTTGGAAAAATCCTAGGTAAACCAAATAACAAAAGCACGCCAGAACATGATGGTATTTCGAAGTAGAGGAAGAAAGAAGAAGGGAGTGAATAAAGTGTTACGAGGAACAGTCAAGTGGTTTAACAACACGAAGGGTTACGGTTTTATTGAATACGGAGATTTAGAAGATATCTTTGTTCATTATTCAGCAATTCGAAAAGACGGGTATAAAACTTTAAAAGAAGGAAATACTGTAGACTTCAAATTGATTGAAACTGCTAAAGGATTACAAGCTGTTGATGTAGAAGAAGTAATGTATGCAGTAAATTAAAAAGGTTAAAAAAGCTACAAATATGTAGTTTTTTTTCATTGTTTTTGCTATAATAAAACTAGGAAGGTGATATCATGAGAATAGAAATTCGGGGAGACAAAGTAAAAGTAACAGAAGCAATTAAAAGTTACATCGAAGAAAAACTAGGACATCTTGACCAATATTTTGAACATAAAGAAGAAATTAAAGCTTATGTTGTGATTCGGGTAAGGAATAATGAAGAGATATTTGAAGTAACAATTCCAACCCCAAAATTTTCTTTAAGAGTAGAAACAGCCCACAAAGATTTATATGCCGCAATTGATTTAAGTATTGACAAATTAGAAAGACAAATCAGAAAAAATAAGACAAAAATGCGTAAAAAATTTAAAGACATTTTACAATATGAATTATTAATGCAACAAGATGTAGAAGAGGAAAATGATTCTAAAATCGTAAAAAGAAAAACATTATCTTTAAAACCAATGGATGAAGAAGAAGCAATTTTACAATTAGAACTACTAGACCATGATTTCTTTATTTTTAAAAATGAAAGTACGGGAACATTTTCTGTATTATATAAGAGAAAAGATGGCTCTTATGGTATCATAGATGCAGAATAAAAAGATGTGTAAAAAGCATCTTTTTTATATGGAAATTAATATATTATGTAAAAACATATGAAAAAAAATCTGGTATTATGTTACCCGAAAAGAAGAAATAATATCGTAGCAATTTTAACTAATACTATGTAAATGTAGATAGGAATTTAAAAAATAAGAAAAAAGTAAAATGTTGAACGGTGTCGAAGAGGAAAAAAGAGAAAAATTCGTTGACTTGGGGGGGGGGTTAAATGTGATAAACTCATTCTAGGAAACTAGGGGGATTTT
>CANQEG010000069.1 GCA_947594705.1 uncultured Bacilli bacterium
AACCTACCTTTTTATGGTAGTATTATATCAAATTTGCTTTGCGAAGAAATTTTTTTCAAATTTACTCTTTTTTGCTGCTATAGTAATTAAATCTTTTAAATTAGATAGATATATAGTATTATTACTATTTAAATCAGGTATATTTTGAATTACGATAATCATATCTTGATATTTTTTTAAAATAGATTCTTCATTTTCTTTGTATACAATTTTAATTATTACAAGAATAATAATTAGAATTATAAAATCGAATGCTATGATTTTATTCAAAGTAATATTTTGGGTATTATTTTCTGAAAAAATATTATCTTCTTTCATTGTTATTTCAATAATATTTTCGTTCATAGGAATGGTTAATAAAACATAAGAAGTTTCTTTGTCATTTATTTTCATATTAAGGTTTACATATAAATAATTTTCTGTTTTTATATTAAAATATTCTTGAAAAGATTTTACGTAATTCATATAATACTGATAATCTAAATGGTATGTTTCTTGTATATTTAGTTCTTCTTGATTTATAGTATTTCCATTTTTTAAATTAAAATCTTTTGTCCAAATTAATTTCGTACCATTATCAGCATAACTTTTTAAAGTAGCAGTAATATCATAGGAATAACTTGTGTTTTCTTTTCTTTTACTTTTTATATAGTAATTAAAATAAATATCAATACTTTTAATTGAATTTGCAATATAATAATTATTAGCTTCTATTTTATGAGGAAAATAAATATTAGGGTTTAAAGTAACTTCATAATATGTTTGGTTGTTGAATTGATATGTATTGTTTTTTTGAATATTTTTATTTATATAGATTCCTTCTAAAAAAAGAATTCCTATTATAAAAATAATACTACTTAAAATAATAAATAATTTTAATTTTATTTTTTTTGGCAATTTAATTCTCCTTAGTAAAAAATTCATTTAACCATATAGAAGGATAGCCTAAATATTTGATAGAAAATTGATAAACACCTTTTATATCTTCTTTTTTTACTTTTATATAGTCTATGGTATTATTGGCATCTCCTTTGGTAACATAATATTCATTTATACTTATAACTCGGTGAACAATTAATTTATCTTCATGTTTAAAGACAATAATATCTCCGGGTAAAATATTTTCTTCTTTTTTATAAATCACAATATCACCTCTACTAAAAGTAGGATTCATACTATTTGAAAGTATTGCAATGGGTTGATATTGAAATAATCCAAGCATAAATAATACTAATAGAAGAGAAGCAGTAATAGTGAAAGGGTAAAGTATCTTTGTAAAATTATATATTTTTTTTTGATGAAATATAGAGTATTTAAAGATGTAGTAAATTATTAAAACTTTTATGATTGTAAAAGAACCTTCAATAAACCAATTACTATAAGGAATAATTGGTAAAATTATTTTGGGTAGTTCATTAAATAATCTAATGATTATAGGAATATTGTAATAAGAATTTAAAGAGAGATAAGTAAATAAAATATTTTGGGCAATCATGGGTATAATTTCAGAAATAAGATAGTGTAAAAAAATAATATTATGAGAAAGAAAAAGAGTTTTCAAATCAATTGTATTTATGATAATAATAATGGTTATTAAAGCAATCATTCCAAGATGATTTTTATTACTTCTTATAAGGTCATAACGTATTATTTCGATTCCATATATTGGTAAAATAACTTTCCATAAATTTATTAACATAGTAATTAATGATTCGTTGTTAGAATTTTTATTAAAGCCAAAAATAAAACCACTAGCTATATAAAGTATGAAAAAAATCATCGATATCATTACAGTAATATTTATTTCTTTTTTCTTTGGTAATTTTAAATCTTGATAAAAAATAATTAGTAAACTTAACCAAAATAATGGATTAAAAAAATAAATATAAAAATTATTTGTATAGAAGAAGATATGAGTAAGTGTATGAATGATTAGAAGAAAAAATAATATTTTATTTTTAAGAGTTTTCTTTTTGAACATATTGGATTATTCCCATTAATGTTTTGGTTTTAACATCGGGAATACTTTCGGTATTTTTAACATATGTTACCATAATATTGAAAGTAGTTGCATCACCAACATTTAAGTCTTTTTTTAGTTCAGAAGTAGTATAATTAATTTCTTCAATCCCATCAATTTCTTCGGTAAATATTATGGTTTGTAATTCAGCATCAATAGTTCCTAAATTTTCTATGGTTACTTCATAAATAATTTCATCTCCGGGTTTATTTAGTTTTGCTGAAAAATTGATAGAGTCTTTTGTAAAAGTTGGTGTACCAGCATCACACCCATCAGGTACTTGAGTGGCTTTTATATTTGTGATTCTAACATCCCATTCACCGGTAATTTCAGTTGTTCCATTAATAGTAATATCAGTAGCAAATGTGGAATACCCAACCGCCATAAAAATGATAGTTGCAAGAAAGGCTATAAGAATTATTATTTTATTTTTACGCAAATTTATTCCCCCTTCCTATTTTGCTTTTATGCTATCCTACTCATAATGTATGCAAAATTTAATAATTCGTATGGTTGTTTACCTTAAGTCTGTTAAAAAATTAAAAAAATTAGAATTGTTTTAAGAAGTAAGAGGAAAAATGCTACATAAATCTTTTAGACATTAAACGTAAAACTTTGGATGAAAGAGAGTTATTAGATGAAGATTCGTATTTTTGATATATCAGTTATTTTTTATCTTTTTTTTCTCATTTATAATTTTCCATCTTTGATTTTTTTCTCTAACATAAATTCAAAAGCATAAAATTCATTACTAATGTGATCAGTTAGTTCAGAAAATGTATTATCTATATTTAGTTGATAAATAATTTTTGATATCATTTTAATTTTTTCCAAATCTATTTTTTCCTCAAGTTTCATTTTTAGTTCAACAATACAATTTTCTAAAAACGTGATATTAACATGCTCTAAATTATATTTATTTGTTTTTTTAATTAAAGTAATATCATTAATTATATTTTCTAAATGCTCCAACATACATCATTACTTCTTTCTTAAAGAATATTATACCCAAAATTTGTGAATTTAACATAAATATTTAAAAATTATTATTTATTTAAACCAATCATTATTTTCAATTCATTCAAGCACACATAGTTATGAAAAATAGTTTTTTTAGACAAATCAACTTGTGTTGCTTATCATTAACATCGCTTGATATTTATTAAATAGCAAATTGACATTTTTGTGATTTTTCGATTATTATTTCTTACTTTAATTTATAAATAAAACTTAATGTGATGTGATATAATGGTTACAGAGAAATAATAACGATAAGAAAGGATGATTGTTTTGAAAAATAAAGAGGAACAAAATCTTATTTCTGATAAAAAATTAAAAAAAGAAATGACTAGATATGAAAATAACATGAAATCGTTTTTACCTATTGAACAACATGCAAAAGAGTTAAAAAGAAGAGGGAAAAGTGTTACAGAAATAAAAAAAGCTTTAGGAAACGATAGCTACATATTTGAATATGTACCTGATATTTTATATCATGGAAGTTCTGAAAGTTTGGATGTTATTAACTCAAAAGAAAGTACACAAAAAGGTAGTTATGTTTATGCAACTGATAATCCTGTTCATGCTTTATTCTTTTCTATTTTTAGAAATTCAAGTCTTGCTAAAGCACATATCAATGAATATATAGATGAAAATGGTAATTATCAAGTTAAGTATCATATTGATGAAAGATCTCCAGGTGCTTTAGATGAAATTATATCTGATAAAAATATAACAATACATGTTTGTAATGGTGAACAATTTTTTAAACCTCATGGTGAAGCATATATTGATAGAGAATGGATGTCAAAAGATGGACAAAATATTATTCCTATTGATAAAATACATATTAATGTTAAACATTTCTTTGAAAGTTTAGAAAAACAAGGATTAGTTGAATATGATAAATATGATAAATCAAAAGACTGGAAAACTGTAATTGATTCATTAGCTCAAAATTATCCATTCGGTTTAGGAACAGAGCATGGAAAAAATATAAAAAAATTTGATGCAATGTATGATAAATTTATAGAAACGCATTTTCCTGAACAATTAGAATTTTCAAAAAAATTTAGAGATTTTACAAAAGGTGTTATGGCAACAAATTATAAATTAGAAAATCCAAATATGACTTTAGAGGAAGAATATAATTACAAATTAAAATATATAAGAACTACAGCTAGGAGTTTTTTATTAGCACATAAGGATGAAAATGGTAAAATTCATTGGAGTGTAGATTTGGAAAAGATAAATGAATTTATGAATTCATCTGATATAGTTCAAGAAAAAAAAAGGGAAAATCTTATAATGCTTAGTTAAAAAATACATTAAAATTATACAATGATTCAATTATGATTGTAAGTTATTTATATTTGGTAAAGGTTTTAGCAATGTAGTCAGATTAACTTTAGAAGAAGATATTTTTATTCGGATTTAGTTTTTTATAATAGACTTTTAAGATGTTTTACAAAAGGAATGTTACCACTTTTTTAAATACCTTTATGAAATATAAGGTATTCTAGTGATTTTTTTTAAAATTTTTTAACGTTTTATTCCTCGATTTTTTTCTAAAAGATAATAATCAAGACATTCTTTTACGATGTTAAATTTTAAATCATAATTTTTTTGAGCTTCCGTTAACCAACTAGATAAAAGCTCTAATTCTGAATCTTCATACATACTGAACGCAACTTCTGGACAATTACCAAAAATGGTATATAAGATCGTTGCCGCGGCAAAATATTTATTGTTTTCAACAATATATTCGACATTTTGAATAAAATCCTGATTATTGGTTTCTTTGGCTGCATCTAAAATATATTCGGAAGATACCAATCCCATCCATTTTAAAACATAATAAAGTTCTTCAGAGTTATAAGTTATTAATCGCTCAACATCATTATTCACTTTTCCATAATAATAATTAGACATTTGAACTTTGATATTTTGTAGATTTTGTTTATCTCTTTCCATTAATTTCAAATTTTCATTATATAATTCTTCCCATTCTGATTCTCTTTCCTCTTCATATAAGAGTTCTAATAAAGTAACCCGACTTACTACATCTAAGGTTGAAAAAAGGTAGGAAATTGGATAACCTGCTTGTCCTATTTTTGGTAAAACCTCTTCCAATAACTCCTTTTCAGTGAGCATATTTAAATATAAGGTATTGTCTGTTCGAAAAATATCATTTCCGCCATGATGTCTTCTAGCAGAACCCATGACATCTAAATTTAAATTATTTTGATATAAAATTACATGATCTAAAGATGCGATAATCTCAGGATGTTCTTCTAAATGAAATTCTTCATTTTCTGGTGAGATGTGTTTTACATCGGATTCTTTAGATGTAAATTTGGGTTGTTCTTTTTGAATCTGCTCTTGTTTTAATTTTTGAATATAATCATAAGGCCTTATTCCGAGTTCTTGGGCTTTTTTTAATGCTACTACTTCTGTTGCGCGTTTGTTCATATTTGAATTTAAAACATCAGAATCCGTCACAGGTAGCTGAGACAGTAATTTTAAGATAGACACTCGTTCTACTTTTTTCTGTTCTAAGTAGGTTTTTAAAGATATTCCTAAAGATTGAGAAACCCTTAAAGCACATTCCCATTCAGGAGTTGTATGATAGTATACAGCTAAAAATTCATCGTCTTCATTATAATCTTCATATCTTAAAAGAGAATCTGTTTCTTCATTTTGAGTTCTTTGAAAAATAATTTCTCTATTCTTATCTTCTCCAATCGTTTCATGATTCCAAGAACCTTCCTTTACTTCTTTTTTTAATCCTTCTAGACCATACTTAGAAGATTCTAAATTCTTCATAAATTTCATCTTATCCCTCCCTTTGATAAAAAAGATAGTGCTTAAATACTATCTAATGCTCTAAAGATTTTCTTGTTCTTACTTATATTTTACCAAAATCTCTTGAAATTCGAAATAAAAATATCTTTTTTTTGTAAACTTTTGACAAGTCTTTTGTTTGATATTTTTCTTTTCTTTTTTCGGTTAAAATAACGATTGATTGAAAGAAGTTTATAGATATTTTGTAAATCATAATATTGTGAGAGTATGTAGTTCACCAACAACATACTTTTACTTATTAAAATTGCAAGAACATTTCATTTTAGCTTTGAGTTTATATTAATTTTTTTACGATTTTAATCATAACACATCGTACCCTTTTTTTGCAGTAACAATAAAAAAAAATCAACTTTCGCTGATTTAATCATTAACATCGCTTGGTGCGACGATTTTACCTTTTGGAGCGAGTGTCGTAGTTATCTACAACTTTTCTTCCAATAACGAAAGAATTTATATAATCTTCCGTTGCTAA
>CANQEG010000070.1 GCA_947594705.1 uncultured Bacilli bacterium
AAATATAAATTACACTTCGTTCTTGATGTGGTTACACCTGTTACTACTATCGACCAAGTGTCCCTATCTAAAGAAGGGATTATTTTTTCATCTTTACTCCCATTTACTCCACAAAAACTTTGTTTATCTAACATATAGCCCTCTTCTTTCTGGGGCATTTCTTTTTGAATTTTAAATTCGCCATTTTCATCTTTCTTATAAAAAGCAAAATAAATATCTCCTGGGTCTTCAATACTTCCATTCATAATATTTTGATTGGTGTCTACTTTAAAAATTGCAAATGTTCGATACAAAATAACACTTATTACAAGAAACATACAAACTAAAGTAAATATAATGATGCTAATTTTTTTATAATTTTTTTCTTTAAATTTTTCTAGTTTCATATTTTAGACTCCTCTATTTGTATTATATCATTCAGTAGTCAATTTGACTACATTTTTTACAAATTAAATATGAAATAATTTTGTTAGGAGATGAGTCAATATGAAAATTTATGAACAAAAAGATTTTCATTTTAACAATCACTTAAATCAAACTATTGTAGAAAATATTATTCATTATCGAAAAGAAAAAGGTTGGACTCAAGAAAAACTTGCTTTTTATACTGGGTTATCTAATGAATTTATTAGACGTGTAGAATCAACTAAAGGAAAGCGTTGTTATTCTTTAAATTCTTTATATAAAATTTCGGTTGTATTAGATGTTCCAATTAATAAATTTTTTGAAGAACATTAATTTGCTTTTTTTTCTTTTTTGTGGTAGTATATACTTCATTAAAAAAGGGGTTGATTACCTATGCTTAGAGAACTTACAATTGATGAATTTGCGAAATTTGTAAATGAGAGTCCACTTGCAACTCATTATCAGACTTTAAATTATGCTCTTTTAATGGGTGAAAATGGTTACGATTATGATTTAATTGGCTTTTTTAATGAATATGGACAACTAAAAGCAGCTTCTTTAATATTAATTAAGACAATTAAATTTCATACAAAATATGGTTATGCACCAAAAGGTTTTATTATGGATTTCTTTAATCAAGACCTTCTTAAAGAATTTGTTTTAGCTTTAAAACTATATTATAAGAAAAAACATGTTGCTTTTATTAAAATTAATCCGGAAATCGCGATTAGTGAAATTGATACTACTAATGGTGTGAAAACTTATAATTGGAACTATGATATTAAAGATATTTTAGAAGATGTTGGTTTTTATAAATTAAAAGATAATTTATATTTTGAATCTCTTCTTCCTAGATTTAGTGCTGTGGTTTCTTTAAAAAATTATTCTATCCATAGTGTAAATAAAAATTGTCGTAATAAAATAAGAAGAGCAGAAGAAAAAGGATTACAATTTGAAAAGTCAGAAAAATCAGGAATAGATATTTTACAACATTTTATTTCTAAAAAAAGAAATATTGGTGATTTTTATTATAAAGATTATTATAATGTATTTTCTCGTAATGATATGATTGATTTATTTTTAGTTAGTATTCAAGCTAATGAATTTTTAGTACAAGCAAGAAAACATTATGAAGAAGAGCTTGATAGAAATAATTCTTTTATGAAAGAGTTAGAACGGAGCCATTCACAAAAAGCAGTGAATCAAAAAATGGATTCTGATCGTAAATTACTTTTTTATAAAGCTGACATGGAACTCGCTACCGAAATGAATAAACAAAAAGATAAACTTTATATTGCAGGAGCTTTAGTAATTCATTTTCAAAATCGAATTCAAATTTTAATTAGTGGGTTTGATCAAAAATATAAATCTTTTGATGCCAATTATTTCTTGCATCATAAAATCTTAGAGTATTATAAAGAACATTATGACTATGCAGAATTAAATGGTATTACTGGAGATTTTTCTAAAAATAATCCTTATTATGGTTTAAATCAATTTAAGCTTGGTTTTAATCCACGTATTTATGAATATATTGGTGAATATGATTTACCAATTGAACATGCGAAATATCAAAAACTTAGAAGTAGTGGTGAGCTTGCAAAAATCTTTAATAAAACAGATATTAAAATAATATCTCAAAAGGAGAAGAAAAATGATTAAAGAAAAGAAAAGTGGACAACTTATTATTATTTCGGGTACTACTTGTGCGGGAAA
Organism: uncultured Bacilli bacterium; assembly: GCA_947594705.1. Classification (GTDB taxonomy): domain Bacteria; phylum Bacillota_I; class Bacilli_A; order RF39; family UBA660; genus Ventrenecus. The sequence continues at coordinate 2,122 of CANQEG010000070.1, forward strand.
AGGAACCATTGTAAAAGAACTTGTAAAAAGAAATGAACATTTAAAAGTTTCTATTTCCTATACTTCTCGAGAAAAAAGAGAAAATGAAATTGATGGCAAAGATTATTATTTTATTAGCTCTGAAGAATTTGAAAAGAAAATTGCAAATGATGAATTTTTAGAATATGCTAAAGTACAATACGGAAAATATTATGGAACTCCTAAAAAAGAAGTCAAAGAACTACTAGAACAAGGATATGATGTTATTTTAGAGATTGATGTTCAAGGTGCTAAACAAATTAAAGAATTATTTCCTGAAACAATTTTAATTTTTATTCTTGCTCCTAGCATGGAAGAGGTAAAAAGAAGAATCAAAGAACGTGGTATGGAAAATAATGAACAAATTATCAAGAGATTCCAAGTTGCATATCAAGAAATTAATGAAATTAATAAATATAATTATGTTGTAGTTAACGATATTTTAGAAGACGCTGTGAAAAAGATTGAGGCTATTTTGATTAGTGAAAAATGTCGCGTAGATCGTATTGAAGAAATTGCAGTTGAAAATGAAGAAGAAATTATTCATGAGTTTTTAATGGATAAGGATTTTGAAAATAAGGCCTTTAAAATTGAATAAGATTACCAACTTGGTAATCTTTATTTTATGGGGTTAAAATGATACGAAAGCCATATGAATACACTTTACCAGTATGATAAGTAAAAGAAAAAATTCCTGAAGTCAAACCACCTATATCATCTCCTCCTCTTAATAACCATGGACCAGATGAACCATTTAAAAGTGTTGCACCATCATCATGCCAACTACAACTTGCAACATTATATGAAGAATATACATTATTTCCAAAAGGTCCCATTTCCCCTATGGCATCTCCCAGTATTCTTTTGGAAAATTCATAAGAATTTCTAAAAGAATAGATATCATAATATTTAGATTCTGGTAAGGCAATTCCATCATTTATTTTGCTTCCATTAATTAAAGTTCCATTAAATCCTGAATTGTTGTTTGTATCTTTACCCACGTATACTTCATTAGAAGGACTAGAATTTACGCCCATAACTATTTCTGATGTATTACCTGCCATATCATAGATTCCATAATAATTTCCTGTGGTGCTTGCCGCGACACTGCTTGGATTATAATAACTTACACCATATGTTCCATCTTTATTTTGATACACATCATTATCATATGCATTACAACCTGAAATATTCGAGGTAGTGCATCTTGGAATCGCATAAAAACCAACTGTTGGTTCTTCTTTTGCTGAATATCCTGTTATAAAATTACTATTATTATTTAATCTTACACTTACATTACCACTTCCAAATTTTGAATGCTGTAAATACGCAATAGCACCCCATTCGGTATTTTTTATTAAATGACTATCTAATTCTCTTAGATAATCATATGAATTGTAAAAGGCATTCGCAATATTAATAGTAATCCAGCTTTTAACATTTGGTTTAATTTGGATTGCATCTGCTTTTCTTATATTATAATTTGAATCAATAGTTGCACCTGTTTCAAACTTTCCAACCCAAAAGCCATTGTTATTATTAAATGAAGTAAATGCGGGATGAGTAAGCCAACTACCTTTTGTACTTCCTGTAGATATTCCATTATTTTTATTTTCAAATTGAATATTTATTATTTGAGATTTACTTTCAATTCTTCCATTTACTACGTTTGCATCTAAACTATTATATATTCCTTCATTAAAAATTTCATATTTATATCTTGGTATCCATACAAAATAACTTTCGATATCTTTTTCTTTGATTTCATCTCCCGGTGTATAATTATCAGCAACACCATCTTTTAAGATAATTGCATTAGCCCATATATGGTCTTCGTATTTGTACCAATTGCTAGTAATATCTGCTTTGTATACTTTTCCACCATATTTATTCTCGGTATTAGAATATTCTGTTACGTCACTTGGTTTTTCGTTATCACTTATTGTAACAGGAATCAGTCTTCCATTTTCAAGGTCTGGTATAGCTCCATTTAAAATTTCTTCTTTATATATCTTTTTAAAATATAAATAACATTTGGTTTTGGTGGTACTTATATTTTTAAGTCTTACTTCCCAATTTTCATTATCCCAATTCACATTACTTGTTTGATTCCCTGTTGTCATATCAATACATTTACTTGCTGATGTATCTAAAGAATAATCTTCTTTTTTATCTGGTACAGTTTTAGATAAGGAACCATCTATATAAAAAGCAAATTCTACATCTCCCATATCTTGTACTGTTCCTTCAATCATGTTTTGGGTTTCGTTTGCTTGGAATATGGCAAATGTTCGATAAAGGATAACGCCACTAATTAATAAAATACAAGTGATTGTAAATAAAATGATACCAATTTTTTTCCGATTTACTTCTTTAAACTTTTCTAGTTTCATATCCTTACTCCTATTCCTAATTCTAATTATATCATAGTTAAGGCATAAAAGGTTACTAAATTTTTATGGATTTTATGAGAAGATTTTTTTGTGATGAAATATGAAAAATACATATGTTTTTGATGAAGATATAAAATATAAAATTTGTCAAAATATGAAAATAGCGAGAAAACTTGCTCATATTAGATTAGAAGATGCGGCTGAACTTTTTAATGTAACTCCAGAACATTTAAAAAGAATTGAGGCTCCTAAAGATAGAAATAATATGTCAATTATCATGTTATATAAAGCAACTATTGTTTATCAAAAGGATGCTAACTTTTTCTTTGCTGACCCTGAAGAAAACAAGAAATTACTATAAAAAAAATTATCTGTATGAGACAATTTTTTTTATTATGTGAATAACTAATTTTCAGTTACATTTTCTTTTTGCGTATTGCAATATTCTTTTTTTTCATTGAAATTTTGTTCATAAATATTGTATATTTTTTTACTTAATGTTTTTACTATATTTTGATAATCATCATAAGCATATCTTGTAAAAACAGAGATAAGATACGGATTTTCACCATTATATATTCCAATATCATTATAATAACGGTCAGAATACCCATATTTATGTAAAAATTCTACATCATCAAAATTTAAATAATTATAATATTCATTGTGCATAATCTTTTCTAAGAATTCACTATATTCATTATGAAGTGAAAGAATTCGATATGCTTCTTTCAAAATATTATAGCCATCGATAGCTCTTAAATTACCAAATTTATCACTATATGATATGGATGTTTTTACATTGATGCTATTTGCAAATTCTCTTATTTTTTCTAATCCAATAAAATCAAATAACATCATGTGAGCTGAATTATCACTTACAGAAATTGCATATTCCATAACTTCTTTTAAAGGAACTTCATCACCAACTTGGTGTTTTTCCATTCCAATACTATACATAAATTGATGTTTGCTTTCATATTTTATTGGAGTAGATAAGTCGACTCTTCCTGCTATCGCTTCATTTAGGAGATATAATACTTCTACTAACTTAATTACACTAGCTCCAAAGTATGTTGATGTTTCATCTTGTTTTATCGTATATTGATTTATGATATCTTCAAAGTAAAATGATAAATCTTTATTTTGATACTCTTGTTTTAATTTTTCTATTTGGGTATTTATATTTTCACTTTTATATGGAGTATTCATACATGTATTATATATTTTTTCTTTTTTTAATTCTAGAGCTTGTTCTTGCTCTAATCTTTTTCTTTCTTCTTCTTTTTGAGATCTTCTCTTCGTTTTTCTTCATTTTTAGCTTCTATTATTTCTTCAGCTCGTTCCTTTTCTTTGACATATATTTTATAGGCAAGGATACAAGAACCAAGTAATACTAAAATCACTAATAAAATTCGAAATAAAAATAATTTGTTTGTTTTTTTCTTTTTTCTTTTTCTCATATCTTCACCTACTTTCTTACTTTATTATACTATAAATTTTACAAAATGTTTGTTTTTTTGCAAAAAAAAGAACTGACTTTTTCAGCTCTTTTTATTTTTGATTACTCAATGATTTCAGATACAACTCCGGCACCAACAGTACGTCCACCTTCACGGATAGAGAACTTAGTACCTTTTTCTAATGCAACTGGTGCAATTAGATCAACAGTCATATCAACATTGTCTCCTGGCATTACCATTTCAACACCTTGAGGTAACTCGATTACTCCAGTTACATCTGTAGTACGGAAATAGAATTGAGGTCTATAATTTGAGAAGAATGGAGTATGACGTCCGCCTTCTTCTTTTGTTAATACA
>CANQEG010000071.1 GCA_947594705.1 uncultured Bacilli bacterium
TCTGTTAAAATAGGTCCATCATAATTCATAAATTTATGAAGACCACCAGCCATTTTTACAATCTCATCTCCAGGTCTTAACCATAAATGATAGGTATTGGCAAGAACAATCCCAGCTTTGGTTTCTTTTACTTCTTCAGGACTTAATGTTTTTACAGTTCCTTGCGTTCCTACCGGCATAAACATTGGAGTTTCATATTCTTTTCCTTCAAACGTAATTTTTCCTAATCTGGCCATGGTATTTTTTTCTTTTTTTTCTACTTCAAACTGCAACATACTTCCACTCCTAACGTTTTAATTCTTGATTTTCCATCCAATCATATAGCAATTCTTGTCCATTTTGATAAGGTTTATTTTGAATGATTGCTTCTATTTTGCCATCTTTTAAATGAGAGGATATACTTCGGTAATTTACTGGTTCCTTCGAATATTGAAATACTTGAAACATTTGAGAAGAGGTATGAAATTTAGAAGCAAAAATAGCTTTTTGAGATTCTAAAAATTCTTTCATAAAAGGAGTAATTTCTTCGGGTAAGCAAATTATGGTAAAATATTTTCCATCCACACTTCTTCCTGATTGAAAGGCAACCGCGATACCATTTTCTAGTAAAGTTTCCGCATAATCAAAATGTCCTTCCCCTCTTCCTTTATGATCTAGGTGATGTTCTAAAATAAAATTTTTACATAAATCCCGATGATCTTCACTACTCATTCCTAACATATATTCTTTGGCATATACTTTTTCTTCTAAATGATGAGATGCATCTTTTCCACTTGGAATCCACCAAATTAAATATTTACTGCAATCCATTTTTCTTTTCTCCTTTTATGAACATCGCATCTCCAAAAGAAAAGAAACGATACTTCTTTTTGATAGCTTCTTCATACGCATGAAGAATATACTCTTTTTTAGAAAAAGCACTCACTAACATCACTAAGGTACTTTTAGGAAGATGGAAATTGGTAATTAAGGCATCCACTGCTAAAAATTTATACCCTGGATAAATAAAAATATCAGTAGTTCCTTCACATGCACAAAAAGTATGATGCACTTGCATAATGGTTTCTAAAGTTCTTACAGAAGTCGTTCCAACAGCAATAATTCTTCTTTGTTCTTTTTTCGCTAAATTTAAAATTTCAGCAGTTTCAGCACTCATTTTGTAATACTCTTCATGCATATGATGTTTGGTTACATCACTTACTTCTACAGGTCTAAAGGTTCCTAATCCAACATGCAAAATTACTTTGGTTATCAATACGCCTTTGGCTTTAATTTTTTCTAAAAGTTCTTCAGTAAAATGAAGTCCTGCAGTAGGTGCTGCGGCACTTCCTAAAACTTTGGCATATACAGTTTGATAGCGATTTTTTTCTTTTAATGTTTCATGAATATAAGGAGGTAAAGGCATTTGGCCTAACGACTCCAAGATTTCTAAAAAAATTCCTTCATAGATAAATTTTACAACTACAATTCCTTCTTCTTTTTTTTCTATTACTTGGGCTTTTAATTTTCCATCCCCAAATGAAAGAATCGTATTCACATGGACTCTTTTAAAAGGTTTGGCCAAACATTCCCATTGATCGTCTTCTAATTCTTTTAATAGCAATAATTCTATATGCGCTAAAGTGTCTTCTTTTATTCCTAAAAGTCTGGCCGGAATTACTTTGGTTTCATTAATTACCAACACATCTTTTGGATGTAAATAATCAATAATATCATAGAAATGTTTATGTTCTAATTCTCCGGTATTTCTGTCCATGACTAAAAGTTTGGATTCACTGCGATTTTTTAAGGGAGTTTGAGCAATGAGTTCATTTGGTAAATCATAATTAAAATCTTCTGTACTCATTTGTTTCACCTTACTTTTTTAATAATAATTGATTGACTTTTTCATAAGATTCAGAAAAATCATCCATTTTTAAAGGAATGACATGAAAAGAAGAATCTTTTAGCTCTTCGCCAATTTGTAAATATACTTCTTGTTGGGCTGCACTATTAGAAAGACTAAAAGATTGATAGTTATGGTGTGTTCCTCTATCTAATCTTTTCGAAAATAGATTGACATCTTCTAAATATAGTAAAAATAAATATACTTCATAATGAAGACTTTCTAATCTTTTCAGAAGACTTTCATACACATCATGAAAATCATATTCTTTATACCCTAATCGAGAATAGACTTCTTCGGTAAAAAAAGTACGATCAAAAATCATGTCCATTGGAATACTTTCCATTTGTTTTAAATATTCAAGTAATGTAATGTACATTTTTTCACTTAAACTTTTTCCTGTAATAGTTTTATCTTTTTGTCCAGATAAACGATAAAGATTAGAGCTAGGAATATTTTCCCGTAAAAAATTGGCTAACGTTGTTTTTCCGGTTCCTTGAGGTCCCTCAATAATAATCATTCGATTCATATATACTTTCCTTTCCTAAAATAACGATTCATTATGATTAATTTTTAAATGATCATAACTTTTTTCTTCGGCCACTCTTCCCCGAGGTGTTCTTCTAATAAATCCTTCTTGTAATAAAAATGGTTCGACAACATCTTCAATGGTGGAAACTTCTTCCCCAATACTTGTGGCAATGGTTTCTACCCCCACTGGTCCACCATTAAATTTGGTAATTAAACTGGTTAAATATTCAATATCTACACTATCCAATCCATACTCATCTACTTTTAATCTAGTTAAAGATTTATCAGCCAATTCTTCAGTGATTTTTTCATAGCCTCCTACTAAGGCAAAATCGCGAATTCTTTTAAATAATCGATTGGCAATTCGTGGTGTTTTCCGACATCTTTTGGCAATTAATCGAGCAGCTTCTTCTTCAATCGGCATATTTAAAACACGACTGGTTCGATTTACAATTTGTAACAATTCTTCTTCGGTGTAATATTGCATTTTAGAAACAATTCCAAACCGATCTCTTAATGGTCCAGATATATCTCCAGCTCTGGTAGTCGCCCCAACTAAAGTAAAGGGTGGTAAATCAATTTTTAAATTACGACTTTTGCCATCCGTATTTAAAACTAAATCCATTTCAAAGTCTTCCATCGCCGGATAAAGAATTTCTTCAATAAATTTCGGCATCCGATGAATTTCATCTATAAATAAAACATCACCGGGTTCTAAAGTAGATAAAATCGCCGCTAAATCACCACTTTTTTCTATTGAAGGTCCACTCGCTGTTTTTAAATTTACACCTAATTCATTGGCAATAATATGCGCTAAAGTAGTTTTCCCTAGTCCAGGTGGGCCATATAAAAGCACATGATCTAAAGATTCATTTCTTATTTTACTAGCTTCAATAAATACACTCAAATTACTAGTAATTTCCTCTTGACCCACATACTCACTTAAACTTTGGGGTCTAATATTTGTTTCAAAGGTATCACTTTCTAAATGATTTGCTTCTAAAATATTTTCGGTATCCTCCATACAATCAAACCTCCTATTTCAATAATAACTTTAATGCTTCCTTTACTTGTAACTCAATTTCTTTGGTAGTATCGATATTTGGTAAAATTTTTTTAATATCTTGGGTTTTATAACCAAGACTTTCTAAAACGCTAGTAAGTTCTTCAAATCCAGCTACAGATTGATTTTCATTTGGACTAGAAGGAGCAAGTTTTCCTTTTAAATCCAAAATAATTTGGCGAGCCACTTTTTCTCCCACTTTAGGAAATTTTTTTAAATATAAAATGTTTTCGCGATCAATCGCATCAATAATTCCTTCCACACTGCCTGTAGCAAACATCGGCAACACTGTTTTAGGCCCTACTCCTTTTACATGAATCAGTTTTAAAAATAATTCTTTTTCTTCTTTGGTTAAAAAGCCATATAATGTTTGTTCATCTTCTGTAATATGCGTATATAAATATACTTTAATTTCTTTTTCTAAAGGAAAGGAAAAAGGATTAGAAACATAAATAAAATAACCAATATTTCCACATTCTAATACAATATAATTTCCTTCTTGTTCCGTTACTTTTCCAATCATATAACTATACATAAAACGCATCACCTCATTCATTATACCATATCGAATGCCGTTTAGAAAGAAAAAAGGATGCTTAACTCCTTGTTCCTAAAAAGAAAAATTCAATATCATCAATGACATTTTCTTTTTCTTCTGTTACTACTGGTATCACTACATGAAAATAGTTATATTTTGAACAATTTTGATAGCTATCACTTTGGGCACTTCTTTCTGTACTATCTAAAATACCATTATGATTGGTATCACAATTGACATCACAAGTTCCATCCCCATTGGTGTCTACATTGAGTCTTGGTGTACAAGTTGCATCTTTTTTCGTTACCGAAATATGCGCTATATCAAAGGTTGTATCATTATTTTTACTTTCTAAATTCCATACTTCTTCGCCATTATAATCAATTTGCGTATTGGTCACTTTTAACGTTTTCGTTTGTTCTTGAAATGTAAAAGTAATCACTCCACTGTTATTTTGAATATTTTGCAAATGTTTATTTAAAAAGTCTTCTTGTACCGTTTTGATAATCATCGCACGATTCACTTGATTTTCTTTGGCATAAGAAGTATGAGCATCTTCAAATTGCATATCTAATAATAACCGAAATAAAAATAACATAACGACAGAAATTAATCCAACACTAATAATAACTTCTACTAACGTAATTCCTCTTTTATTCATCTTACGCCTCCATTGTCATATAAGAAAAGTAAGAAAAGCAATCAATATTTGTACAGTTTCCGCCACTTCGACTGGTGGCATATTCCACAATAAAATAAAATGTATTGGCTTCTCCATCATCTAAATTTCGTAAATAAGAAACTAAATTTTGATTGGAACAAATTACTTCATACCCTTTTTCTTTACATTTGGCAAGTTCAGAAACATTGGATTTTACAAGATATATATTTTTAATATGTAAATGATTCCAAAGAGAATCAAAAAACAATGCTTCTTCACTATAAGAAGAACCAAAAATATCACTTCTTCCTTGATATATGAGTTCGTATTTGGAAGTTCCTGAAGAAATGCGATTTAAAAGTAAATCCATATCAAAACTATTAAAATATTTTTCTAAATAATACGTTTGATATAATCGTGCAGGATCATCGTATCGTAATTGTCTTGTTTCCGAATTTAAAGAAGAAACATATAAAGAATATACGACCATTAATGAAGCTAAAAGTACACAGGTCACAATAATTGTTTCGACAAAAACAAACCCTTTTTTATTCATAGAAATCCCTTTACTTTCTATAAACTATTATATATGAAAATGAAAAAAGAAACAAGTTCTATTCCTTTACTTGTTCCCTACTATGATAAGTTGTATGTAAATATTTTTTAGCAATTTCACTTCCCGGAAATCTTAAAAATTCTTCATAAATTCGTTTTATATCAGGATTTTGATGGGCAAAGCGAATCTTTTTTTCTTGATCACATTGATTTAAAATCGCCATTCGTTGCTCTAAAATTTGCTCTTGATTACTATTTTTTGGTTCACCGCCTCCACCAATGCAACCGCCTTCGCAATTCATAATTTCAATAAAAGTATACGGACTTTTCTTTTCCTTTATTTCCTCTAAATAAGGTATAGCATGTGACAAACCATTGATAATTAATACTCTGATTGGAGTTTCAAACATATGTAAAGTGATATCTTTTACTGGTTCTAATCCACTACAAAGAGGAAAATCTTCAACTTCTAAATCTTTTTCTTTTTTTAAATAGTATAACGTTCTTAAAGCTGATTCCATAACTCCTCCAGATCGACCAAATAAAACGCCTCCACCACTTCCTTCCTCAAATATGGAGTCGAAGGAAGATTCTTCTAACGCTGACCAAGAAATTTGTTCTTTTTTCGCCCAAGAAATCACTTCACTAATGGTTAACACAACATCCGTTCCTTTGATTTCATCTCTTTTTATTTCATACTTTTTTGCAGTACATGGAGTAATTGCCACGGCAAACACTTTTTCTTTAGGTAGATGCATTTTTTGACACCAGTATTCCTTAATCATGATTCCTTCCATACCAATCGGACTTTTGGTCGTAGAAACATACGGAATAAGTTCACTGAAATTTTGTTCCATATACTGAATCCATGCCGGACAACACGAGGTAATAAGAGGTAACGATTCTTTGTTTTCTATGCGGTTTAATAATTCGGTGGCTTCTTCCATAATGGTTAAATCCGCGCCAAAAGTAGTATCAAAGACATAAGAAAATCCTAATTCTTATGTCA
>CANQEG010000072.1 GCA_947594705.1 uncultured Bacilli bacterium
TTTCTTTACTTATTCACATAAAAAAAAGATAGTTTTTACTTTTTCTATCTTTTTATGTCTGAATAGTTACCTTTTTTTTCGTAAAATTTTATTTTATTTTTAAAATTTCACTATTTTCTATCATATAAAACCACTTTATCTCGATTATTTTGTTATCTTTTGCGAAAATAAATGTAGGTGATTTGAATGAATTTTGAAAGATTAAGACAATTACGAAACAAAGCTGGAATTACCCAGCAAACAATCGCTGATGTAATTCATGTTCAGCGAGCGACATATGCCGGATGGGAAACAGGAAAAGATATCATGCCATTAAGACAATTAAACAAAATAGCCAATTATTATAAAGTAAGCTTAGATTATTTAACTGGCCTTAGTAATGATAGCAAAGAGTTAAAAAGTAAAATCGGTGATGTGATTGATATGAGTCTCGTATCAGCAAACCTAAAAAAATGTCGTAAAGAAAAAGGAATTACGCAAAAAGATGTAGCAGATGCTTTAAAAACAACTCAGTCTAATATTCATAAATATGAAAATGAAAAATGTTTGATTACTACGGTATATGCGATTGAATTTGCTAAACATTTTAAAGTTTCCTTAGATGTCCTTTTAGGAAGAAAATAAGTAGAGTTTTTGGACTCTACTTTTCAAACATCTTTTCCACTCCTTTGGGAACTTTATCTTCGACTATTGTTTCAATAATTTTATCTTCTTTTTCTTTTGAAACTTCTTTTCCGGTCATTTTACTTAATGTATGAATGACTTCTCTTAATGTATTTTCATCTTTCATATTTCCTTTTTGAAGTTTTTCGGCCAAAGACAAAATGGTTTCTTTATCCACCTTTGTCTTTTTTTCTACTTTTTGAAAAAATGAATCTTTAAATTCCATAGAATACCCTCCATTGGTATTCTATGATTTTTTTTTATTTCGTTTCCTCATAAAAGATATCATCCGGTTTTAGTTTAAATATTGCCGCGATTTTTTGAGCTGTATCATAATAAATCCGGCGATTTTTATGTTCTAAATGCCAATAATATGATTTACATACTCCTAACTTATCAGCCATATCTTGATATGTGAAATTATTTTTTATTCGTAATTCTTCTAGTTTTTCAAATTTTTTCATTTCTTTTTTCCTTCCTTTTCTTTTATTTTCATTTCTTTTATACGATATTTCTCTAGTAATCACTAGGTAGACATCAAATTCATTCCTCAATAGACTAATTGTAGGAGTGAGTAGAATGGATGTAAAACAAATTATTGGAATGAATCTTAAATATATTCGTTATCAAAAAGGTTTAAGTCAAGAAAAATTTTATGCCAAATATCATCTTAGTTGTAAGTATTTTTCTTCTATTGAACGTGGAGAAATTAATATTGGAGTAGAAACTTTACAAGCGTTAGCCGAAACATTTCATATATCTATGGCAGAACTTGTTACTTTTGATAAGAATAAAATCATTAATAAACATCGTATCGATGAGAAGAATTGTTAATTATTCTTCTTTTTTATTTTTAAATTTTAATATAATGGGAGTTCCCGTAAAATCAAAGTTTTCTCTTAATTTGTTTTCTAAGTATCTTTCATAACTAAAATGAATTAGTTTTTTATCATTTACAGAAAAGACAAATTTTGGAGGATAACTATCTTCTTGTTTTACAAAATAAATTTTTAATCTTCTTCCTTTATAAGATGGTGCTTCATGTAAGAAAGTTGCATCTTGGATGACATCATTTAATAAAGAAGTAGAGATTGTTTTTTGATAATTTTCATACGCACTGATAATTTCTGGCATTAAAGTGGAAATTCTTTTTTTGGTTTTGGCAGATAAGAAACATACTTTTGCATAAGTTGCAAATTGAAATTCATATTTTATTTTTTCTTGCCATTCTTTTAAACCAGCATTTTTATCTTCTACTAAATCCCATTTATTTATACAAATTACTAAAGCTTTGCCTGTTTCAATGGCCATGCCCGCTATATGTTTATCATGTTCTTTTATTCCTTCACTGGCATCAATCACTAAAATGCAGACATCACTTTTCTCTATTGCTTTTAAACTTCTTAATAAACTATATTTTTCTACGGATTCATATATTTTGCCTTTTTTTCGCATTCCCGCTGTATCAATCATAATATAGTCTTTTCCATGATAGGTAAATGTGGTGTCGATGGCATCTCTTGTTGTCCCAGCAATATCACTTACTATTGCTCTTTCTTTATTTAAAATCGCATTTACTAAACTACTTTTTCCAACATTGGGTCTTCCAATAAGACAAAATTTACATATTTTTTCTTTTTCTTCTTTTGTTTGTGTGGTAATATCTTTGGTAATTTCTTCCAATAATTCTTTTAAACCAATTTTATGGGTTGCCGAGACACCATAGATTTTTTCAAATCCTAATTCATAAAAAGCATAAATTTCTTCTTTTTTGGTCGGATTATCCATTTTATTTACAACAACAATTACTTCTTTTTGACTTTTGGCTAAATAATCTCTTATTTTATAATCACTGGCTGTTAGTTCGGTTTTTCCATCTACGACAAATAAAATTAAATCGGCTTCTTCGATAGCAAAAGTTGCTTGAAGTAAAATATCTTTTTGAAAATTTTCTTCCCCTAGTTCTAATCCTCCTGTATCAATTAAGGAAAACTTTTTTTCTTTATATGTTACTTCTCCATAGATACGGTCTCTTGTAATCCCAGGCATATCATAAATAATAGATTTTGTTTCACCAACAAATCGATTGAAAAGACTGGACTTTCCTGTATTAGGTCGACCAATTAAACATACTGTTTTCATGTTTCACCTCCCAATAAATGTTTTTTATTATAACAAACGTGCTTAAAAGAAACAAGGGTTTATGGACATTTTACGGTTGGTCTTTTTACACAAACAATTTCTCCACCTTGCCTTTCACTTTCGCCACTGGCACATATTCTTAGCTCGCTTTCACTACAAGCATCTACTAAATCTTCATACACATGATTATCTTTTACTAAAAACGCATAAGCTCGACTATTTTTATAATAAATTCCAATATTGATATCATCCATTGTTTCATTGGTATAAGGATTGGAAATATACCCAGTAGGTGATGTTTTTTCATTTTCTTTTTTTACAATTCCTTCTTCGACTAAATCGGCTAACGTTTTATTTAAATAACAACTGCCATCTTGTTTTAATTGTTTTAAATGAGAATTACCCCAGCTTTCTGCACTGGTAAGAATCATATCAATTTTTTCACAATACATATCTTTTTTTATACTATTTGAAATATTAATGGCACTTGGAACAGCAATTGTGGCTAAAAGCGCAATAATTACGATTACCGCTAGTAACTCCACTAAAGTAAACCCTTTTTTCATACATATATCACCTTAATTTTATGGTAGCACGTTTCCCTTATAAAAGCAAAATGTTTTCTTGTGGTTTACAAAAAAAAGACGTTTTTTCGTCTTTAAAATGGTTCTATAATAAAAAGTGTTGGTGAGTAAAATCATTGACACTATTTTAGTTAATAAAAAAGAGTCATGTCAGAAACTATGATACAATGTAATTAGTTAAACAAACATTGAAAGGTTCTGATTTATATGACTCATACTAATTATACTAAAAATATTTTAAATATTAAAGATGATAATGTTTATTTTTATAAAAATTGTTTAGAAACTCAGATGATAAAAGGAATCGAAACGAAAGTATTTCATGCTTATTTAACTTATATTCCTAAATATTGTCCTAAATGTGGATGTGTAAACGAAGGAGTTGATGATATTATTAAATGGAATTGGAAAAGAAATTGTAAAATTAAGATTCCAAAAGTTTCCAATTATAACACGATTCTGCTACTAGATAAACAAAGATTCTATTGTAAACATTGTCATAAAACTTTTATTGCTACTACAAATATCGTTGACTTTCATAAGCAAATCTCTAACCAAACAAAATTAGCCATTACTTTAGATTTAATGAACAAAGGAAGTGAAAAAGATATTTCTATTCGTAATAATGTTTCTACCAATTCTACAAATCGAATCTTAGATGAGATATCGAAAGATAAATTTGTAAAAATGAATGGAAAACTTCCTTCTTCTATTGGAATAGATGAATTTATGGCTACAAAAGATACGATTGGAAAAATGGCCTTTATTATTGTAAATCATGAAGATAAAAATATATTTGATATTCATAATAGTCGAAAATCTATAAATATTGAAAAATACTTTAAAAGATATTCTAAATCCGAAAGAAACAAAGTAAAATTTATTACTTTAGATTTATTCAAACCTTATTATCCTTTAATGCATTATTTATTTAAAAATGCCATTCTGATTCCTGACCGTTTCCACATAGTGATTCAATTTAGAAATGCTTTAGATAAAACTCGAATTGCTCTTTGCAAAAAATCAAATCTTAACTATACAAAGTTAAAAAAATATTGGAAACTAATTTTAAAAAATGAAGATGACTTAGATACTAAGAAAAAGTTTTATTCTCCCAATTTTAAAAAAGAAGTTACAGAATCTTATATTGTTTCTTATTTGATTCATACAAATAAAACTTTACATGCTACTTACAATTATTATCAAGGGCTTTTAAAAGCATTGAAAAAACGGGATAAGAATAAGTTTTTTTCCATTATTCATAATCCTTCTATCGACATTTCTGATTATGCAAGAAAAGCAAATAAAACTCTTTTAGAAATGGAAAAATATATTATGAATGCTTTTATCCAATGGAATTACAGAAGGTACTAATAATGTAATTAAACAAATGAAACATACTGCTTATGGTTACAGAAAATTTGCTCACATGAAAGCCAGAATTATGCTCATTAAAGGTATTTATAATCCTTTAAAAGCATAAGAAAAGAGAACTATATTTTAGCTCTCTCTATACTAGTTCATTTATCATTAGTTTTTGGTTTCACCAACACTACTTGACATTGAACCTTTAAAATGATTCAATATTTAATTCTACATGAGGTAGCTCATGCAAATAAGCATAGGCATTTACTAAAGTTCTTACCGCTTTAATATTTCTTCCTTCGCGACCCATTACAGAACCCATGGAACTTTCTGGAACAAATACTTCTAATGTAAGTTTTCCTTCTTCTTCTAAACTCGTTACTTTTACTAAGTCTTTTTCTTTACAAATGCTTTGAATTAAATATTCTGTAAATTCTACAATATTCATAATTATTTACCTACTTTTTTTTGTTCTGCATATTTTTTCATGATTCCTTGTTTGCTTAAAATACTACGAACAGTATCGGTTGGTAAAGCTCCATGATTTAACCAATATAAAGCTTTTTCTTCTTCAATTGTTACTACTTCGCTTCCTTTAATTGGATTATAAGTTCCAATTGTTTCTAAAAATCTACCATCTCTTGGACTTCTAGAATCAGCAGCCACAATACGATAAAAAGGTTTTGCTTTTGAACCCATTCTTTTTAGTCTTAATTTAACAGCCATAGTTTTCCCTCCTTTAATCATCGAATTTATCATATCAAATAAAATATATGCTGTCAACATAAAAATATTGACAAGCATATAATTATTTTCAAAAAAGCCCTTAATGAGAACTATTTTCATTTTGAATCTCTTTGATTTCTTCTAAAGATAAACCTGTAATTTCTATAATCTCATCGAAAGAATATTTTTTTAACATGGATTTGGCTATTTTTCTGACACTTTCATCACGACCAATTTCAATGCCAGCACTACGACCAATTTCAATACCTTCTTCTTTTCCTTCTCCATATGCTATCGTTTTTGCTTTACTCATTTCATTAAAGTATTTGGCATTTCTTCTAGCATTTCTAAAGTCTATAGCTTCTGATGCGATAACCATTAAATCTTCCTCCTCCCTAGCAATTTGTTTTCTTACTTTAGGAGATTCTTCTCCTATTATTTTTAAATGTTTTACTAATAAATCACTTCTACCATCATAATAAGAATTTTTTTTCGCTTTGTCAATATTCAATATGTATATTTCTGTATTATGCGGTAACTCTATATATTTTGGTCCATCTGATTTATAATGATAT
>CANQEG010000073.1 GCA_947594705.1 uncultured Bacilli bacterium
TTTGTAGATGAAGAAACACCATTAGAAACAGAAGAAGGACAAAAAACAACAAATACACATTGGAAAGGAAAAGTAACCATCAATGCTGCATATAAGAAACCAGATCAAAAAATCCTAGATAATAGCGTGGAACTAGCAGGACTTGTAGTACCAATCGTAGAAGAAGGCGATGGACTTTATAAAGTCACTCATGAAAATGTTACAGAAATAAATGAAAATTTTAAAAATACCGAATATCGTTATGCCGGAGTAAATCCAAATAATTATGTAGATATAGGGCAACATTATGAAGAACAAACAATAGAATTAATAAAAGAAGATAGTGAATATGGTACGACGGACAATGTAAAAGAATTTTCAAGCTCTGAAGAATGTGAATTATATAAAAGCGAAAATGGCTATGAAAATAATGAAACTTTGACTTATATGTGTGTAACACATAAAATAGGAGATCCTATCCTTTGGCGAATGATTGGTTTGGTGAATACTTTAAATGGTCCGAGAGTAAAACTAATAAAAGATACTTCCATAGGCTATTATAATTGGAATGATGAAACAGAAGAAAGTGAACCGACGAATGATTGGAATAAAGTCTCATTAAAAGAATTACTAAATGGAATTTATTATGGATCTACAAGTGGTACTTGTCAAAAATATAATGTAGAAACAGGGGATTTTGTTGATTCTTGTGATTTTACGAAAAATGGTTTAAAAAATGCTCAATCCGTAATTGATGAAGATATCATCTGGAATATTTCTGGTGTTTCCTATGATTCCAGTGATTTTTACTTAGAGGAAAGAAAAACATTACTTCCCGAAAATTTACCAGATAAATGGCCATCTACAGGAGAAGAAAAAGCCAAAGTTGGTCTTATGTATCCAAGTGATTATAACTATGCGGTTGGTGGAACCAATCGTGGCGAATGCTTAGCAAAAAGTTTGAATGAATGGGATGAAACATGTAGAGAAAACGATTGGTTAGCATCCAAAGAAAACCATGAGTTAGAATATACAATTACAAGGGCAAGTAATGAAATCGAAGCTGTAGAAATTATTACTCTTAGTTATTCTTTAAATGGAGTTGGTGAAACATCAAATTCTACGAATGATGGATCTACATTAATTCGACCAGTTGTATATGTAAAAACAAATGCCAAAATAACAAATGCAAGTGAAGCCAATGGTTCAAAAGAAAAACCTTATGTAATTAGTACAGAATAAAAATAGAATTAGAAAAGCCCTAATTCTTTTTCTTTCTTGAAAGAAAACTATTCTCTTGTTAAAATAGTAGTGGAAGTGGTTAGATTGAAACTGATTCTAAATGAAAAAAAAATCGAAGTGTTGATTCAGCGAAAGCCAAATAAAAATATTTATATGCGCTTTCAAGATCAAAATACTTTGGTTGTAAGTTGTAATAGATGGATTTCAGAAAAGGAAATTGAAAGGGTTTTGGAAAAAAACAAGCAATCATTAGCAAAAATGCAAAAGAAAAAAGCCCAAGAAGAAGAAAAAGATATCTTTTTTCAATATTTAGGAAAAAGTTATACCAGAGTATTTGATGGTGAAAGTAAAGAAGTTACCTTTTTAGGAGATAATGTCTTTGCCAAAGATGAAAAAATGTTAGAGAAATTTTATAAAAAGGAATGTATAAGAATTTTTCAGAGTGAAGTAAATCGAATTGTCCCTTATTTTCCTGATATTCCTAAATTTTCTTTAAAAATACGATATATGAAAACAAGATGGGGAGTAAATCATTTAACAAATCATACCATCACTTTAAATAGTGAGCTTTTAAAAAAAGATTTAGATTTACTCGATTATGTCATTATTCATGAATTATGTCATTTTTATGAAGCCAATCATAGTCTTAGATTTTGGAGACATGTAGAAGAATATTACCCAAAATATAAAGAAGCAAGAAAGAGGTTAAGAAATGGTTAGAATAGAGTCTTTACAAAACGAAAAAGTAAAACATTGGAATAAATTAAAAGAAAAAAAGTATCGGGATGAAACAGGATTATTTTTAATTGAAGGAGATCATTTAATTGAAGAAGCTTTAAAATATCATGTTGTAAAAGAAATAATTAGTTTGGAAGAAGTATCTTTTGAACCGAGTTATTTAGTAAAGAAAGAAATTATGAAAAAATTAAGTGAACAAGAAACCCCTCCTACAAAAATAGCAATTTGTGAAAAATTAAAAGAACGAGAAATTGTTGGAGATGTGTTAATATTGGATGGAATACAAGATCCTGGAAATTTAGGAAGCATATTACGAAGTGCTGTAGCATTTGAAATCGATAATATTGTTTTAAGTGATACGTGTGTAGATTTGTATAATTCAAAAGTAATTCGAAGTACCGAAGGAATATTTTTTCCTTTAAATATATGGCGAACTTCTCTTGTTCCTTTTATGAAAACATTAAAAGAAAAAAATTATGTGATTGTAGGAGCAGATATAAAAGGAGAAGAAACCATTACTTTTGAAAATCAAAATACCGCGATTGTAATTGGCAGTGAAGGAAAAGGAATCTCTAAAGAAGTAAAAGATTTATGTACTTCCTTACAAAAAATAAAAATGAATGAAGCTTGTGAATCTTTAAATGCTTCTGTTTCTGCCTCTATTTTTCTATATGAAAGAAGGAAACAAAAATGAAGCAAATGAAAGTTGGCTATACTACTATGACACACGGCTTAAAAGGAGAGGTAAAGTTTTTTCCTAGTGTTTCTTTTTCAGATAAATTTTTAAAAAAAGATTTTCCAATCTATATACACGATACAAAACATACAATCTCTAGTGTAAGACCACATAAAAATATGTATTTACTTACCTTAGACAATTTAAATGATATCAATTTAGTGGAAAATTTTCGAAATCAAGATATATGGATTCAGTTAGAAGATTTGCATTTACCCAAAGATGAAATTTTAGTCGAATGTTTACTTCATTTTTCTGTTTTTTGGAAAGAAAAAAAGATTGGGATTGTTTCAGAAATTTTATACCAAAAAAATAATACTTTATTAAGAGTAAAGGGGGAAAAAAATATTTTGATTCCTTATCAAAAAGAATTCATTGAGACTATCCTCTTCGAAGAAGAAAAAATATACTGTAAAAATATCGAAGATTTTTTTAGTTTGACACAATAAGTTGAACAAAGAGAAGAAAAAAATGAAATGAAATAATACTTGGAAAAAGAGCTTCAATTTTGTATAATAGTAATAGAATTGTAGTAAGTATGGTTCGGGGGTGTTTCTCTTGAAAATTGATATTTTGACTTTATTTCCTAATATGTTTGAAGGATTTTTAAACGAATCTATTATAAAACGGGCGATTGAAAAAAAGTGCGTTTTTATTCGTGTGATTGATTTTCGCGAGTATTCTACTTTGCCTCACAATCAAGTTGATGATACACCTTATGGGGGTGGAGCAGGTATGGTTTTACGATGTGAACCTTTAGTCGCCGCGATTGAAGATATCAAAACAAAAGACAGTAAAGTGTTCTTAATGTGTCCTCAAGGAAAAGTATATGAAGAAAAAATGGCCCTAGACTTAGCCCAATGTAAACATTTAATACTTGTATGTGGACATTATGAAGGATTTGATGAAAGAATTTATTCTTTTGTGGATGGAAGTATTAGTTTGGGCGATTTTGTATTAACGGGAGGAGAAATTCCAGCAATGGCGATTACAGATTCCATTGTGCGTTTACTTCCGGGAGTGATTAAAGAAGAATCATTCTTAGAAGAATCTTTTATGGAAGATAGTCTTGATTACCCTGTTTATACCAAACCAGCAGAATTTCGTGGCTTAAAAGTTCCTGAAGTTTTATTAAGTGGAAATCATCAAAAAATAAAAGAATGGAAAGAGCTTATGAAAAAAGAAAACACCAAGAAAAAAAGAAGCGATTTATTAAAATAGGGAGGTTTCTCATGGCATATCAAATTGAAAAAGATGACAAAAAATGGCAATTTCAAAAAAAAGAAAAGTTGAATGGAATCACGATTAAACCAAAAGTAAAAGAACGAAAAAATTATGTTATGATTGATAAAATTGTCGTGGTAAATAAAAGTTTTCAACAAAAAGCATTAAGTATGGAATTTAATTTAGCGTTTCGTAGAATACTAAAACAATTAATGGCTGTAACCGAAAATGATGATTCGACTGATGGTGATGTAAAAATTGTATTTGATGAAATCATGAAAATGAAAAAAATCTTAAAAGAAAAATATCAACATGAACTAGAGATAGAAGAATACCATACGATGTGGAAAAAAGCTTGTTTCCTAGAACAAGAAATTAAAAATTATGTCATCAAAAGAAGAAAAATAGAAGAATATAAATATGAACAACAATATGAAGAAGAAAGGGGCAGAGGACGATGAGAGTCTTCGATTTTGACAACACATTATATCAAGGAGAAAGTACATTTGATTTTGCAATGTTTATTGTAAAAAAGAAAAAATCCTTACTTCGGTATGTACCACAGTTTATAAGGATTTTATTTTTGTATAAAGTATGTAAATTAGATATTAATGAATTTACGGACAAATTAGAAAAATATAGTAAACAATTTTTAGAAAATAAAGAATGGATTATGGAATCCGTAGATGAATTTTGGGATGAAAATATTGGTAAGTTATACCCTCATATGTTAAAAAAAATTAAAAAAAGTGATGTCATTTTAACAACAAGTCCGGATTTCTTATTAAAAGGAATTGATGATGTGTTAAATACAGATCATATATTTGGAACCACCCTAGATTTTGCCAAAGGAAAAATATCGCATTTAAATTTTCAAGAAAATAAAGTAAAGAAGTTTTTAGAAGCGTATCCGAATAAAGAAATTGATGAATTTTATACCGATTCTTATAATGACGAGCCACTTATGAAAATTTCTAAAAAAGTATTTTTAGTAAAGAATGGGGTTATCAAACAGATTAAGTAAGGAAGTGAATGTATGTATATCGAAGTATTAGTAGAAATAAAAAGCAAACAGGTAGATAAAACATTCATTTATCATGTGGAAGAAAGTTTAGAAAAAGAAGTGATGATCGGAAAACGGGTTTCAGTTCCTTTTGGAAAACAATTGTTAGAAGGATATGTAATCTCTTTTTGTGAAAAACCTTCTATAGAAACAAAAGATATTATTGGCGTATTAGATACGGAACCAGTTTTAAATGAAGAAATGCTAGAATTGGGAAAATTTTTAAAAGAAAAAACATTGAGTCCTTTAAGTGCTTGTTATTCGGCAATGCTTCCAAAAGCTTTAAAAGCAAGTCGTAAAACAACCATTTCGAAAAAAATGCAAGTATATTTAAAACTACGTGGTGATTATGAAGAAATGCAAGTAAATGCTACCGACTTACAAAAAAAAGTGTTGGCTTTATTTGAAAATGATCCCATTGTGTTAAGAAAAACAGCGAATAAAATAAGTTCTATGACCGTAAAAAATTTAATTCGTAAAGGAATATTAGAAGAATTAGAAGAAGAAATATACCGTTATGAATTAAAAGATGTGGCCAAAAAAGAAAAAAAAGTATTGTTTACTGAACAAGCAAAAGCAGTCCATGAAATTGCCAGTGGATTTGGAACTTCTAAAGTGTATCTTTTACATGGAGTTACAGGTTCTGGAAAAACCGAAGTATATATAGAATTAATTGAACAAGTGTTACAAATGGGGAAAACAGCTATTTTCCTTGTGCCTGAAATTGGTTTAACTCCCCAACTAGTAATGCGTTTTCAAGAAAGATTTTCCAAGATAGCTGTGTTACATTCGGGATTATCAGATGGAGAACGATATGATGAATGGCGTAAAATACTAAGAAATGAAGCCAACATTGTCATTGGAACAAGGAGTGCTATTTTTGCTCCTTTAAAACAGATTGGAATTATTATTATGGATGAAGAACATTCAGAATCGTATATTCAAGAGAATAGTCCCCGTTATCATGCTTTGGATGTGGCCAAAAAAAGAAGTGAAACTCATTCTTGTCCCGTTGTTTTAGGAAGTGCTACGCCAACCCTTGATAGTATGGCAAGAGCAT
>CANQEG010000074.1 GCA_947594705.1 uncultured Bacilli bacterium
TATTAAAGATAAAATAATAGTTCCTATTATAGTTAATATTTTTTTCATAATTACTCCATTTCTACAAATTACTATTTGTTTCATTAAATATTATATCAGATAATAAGACCTTTATAAATATGATTGCATAAAAAAAGATAGCTCATCGCTATACCATAGATAATAATAAATCAAATATTTCATCCGTACTTTTTTCATTTAATATGCTTAACCATTTATCAAATTCTGCATAAGAATCATTTTCATTATTATATTTATCAATAGTTATTTCAAGTATATCACTTTCATTATTTATAACTACTTTCAAAACATAAAATAGCTCCATATTGTAATCAAGTTTATTATTACTTTTTAGATCCTTAACAGGGAACTTCTGTTTAGCAACTAAAAGTCTCATGCAACAATTGTCTTTTTCTATGACTTCGTATTTATCACAAAATTCTTTTAACGAGCCATTGCTGTTATTTTTTTCTTTGGCGTTATCTAAGATCCAATCGAAACTAATGGGTGCTGTGCCTGATTTCTCTAGTTTATCTTTTAACATGGAAAACTTATCCATATAATCATCACCAAATTTCTTAATTAATTCCTATTATAGCATAACTATAAATATATTCTATTGTTTTTAGAAAATATTTTTTACTTTCATTATTTAGTATAAGAAAAAAAGTTAGAAATATACATTTATTATTTAGCAAATGGGCTACGGCTATCTTCATAGTAATATTTTTTAAAATATTCGACATCGTCTAAATCATAGTCTTTAAAATTAGGATCTTCAGGTTCTAGATTTTCGATTAGAATTTTTATAAATCTTTTAAGTTCTTTTCTAATAGCACAGGGGTAAACCACTTTCATAAGATCCTTCTAGTGCAAGTAATGTTTCATATAATACCAATGAACCTAAATTAACTTTGTAATCAACTATTTTACTCATCACAAATCCTCCTTTGATGTTGTGATGTTAACTCTAAAAAAGTATTATTGCAAGTCATTTTAAAAACAAAAAAAATCTAGTAAAGACTACTAGATAATATATGATAAATCGCTATATAGCGAACACTTGTTCTGGCAGGGGTAGCAAGACTTGAACTCACGACATTCGGTTTTGGAGACCGACGTTCTACCAACTGAACTATACCCCTATAAGGGTGCTTTTTCAAGCAAATACATTATATCAAAATTCAACTAATTTTATCAATATGTACCAAAGTAAAAATCAATAAAAATTAGATAAAATTGAACTACATTTATTAAAGTTTATTAACAAAACATTTGATAATTTGGTACATGAATTGGTACATATTGATATTTTTTAACAAATATTTCATTAAAAACTAACTAACTTTCTAGGGTTTACGGGCATTTTTAATTTTTGAAATCGAACCCCGTGCAATACTTTTGGAGACTCCTATGCTACCATTATACCACGCCTCTATATCTCAAAAGACAAATAGATTATATCATAGCTTTTAAGATATTTCTAGTATTTTTCAGAATAAATACTGTAATTTCATAATTTCAAAAATTAAAAAATTATTTTGCGTAAAGTCCTTGCAATTTCCTCTTTATTTTGGCAAACATAATCAACACCTTGCTCTCCAACAAAATATGCTAAATGTTTTCCATTGCCAATTTGTGATAAATCATTAGCAATAATATATTCTGCATTATTTTTTGCTCGTAAAGCACTGGCTACTTGTATTAATTCTTCCTTTGAAACTCCATCCAATAATTTAAATCCAAATAATCTAGTCATAGGAGACAACTTTTTTATAGAAGAAATCACTTTTGGAGTAAGAGCAAGATGAAACATTAACTCTTGTTCATAAGAAGATATCTTATGTTCATCACTTATTATATTTTCTGGATTGTTTAAAATTTCTAAAATAACTCTTACATATTCCTCATAAGAAAAGGATTGTTGATAAGTTTTTTGAGCAATTTCCGAAGCCAACATAGAACTCGTAGTAGCATACTTTCCTACATAATCTCCTACTGCAGCAGAATGAACCATAGCATAAATTTTTTCTTTTAAAAATATTTTTTTTAATTCTTCCAACAAATCTCGTGCTGACTCGATCGAAATAAGATGTACTTTTTCAGAATCAATTTCTGGTTTTCGTGCAAGTTTTGGCGATAAATAATATAAATTTTGAATATTTTCTTCTTCCTTCCAAAATTCTTCGGCAATTTTCTTTCCTAAAGCTCCCGTAGACATATTGGTAATTTTCATCACAGCATCTAATCTTTCATTGGTTGGTCCTGCCGTAATCACAATATTTTTCTTTTCCTTTTCATCCTTATTTTTTATAATATTCATTTTTCTTTCTCCTTCTATTTTTCCCGTTTTAAAACATAACGGATTTTGTATATAACGATCACTTCTCCCAAACCTTGAAAAATGATTTGTAAATTCTCCCACAAAATATTCTGGTTCAGAAGAAAGCATTCCAATAGAACACGTATGATCTAACACTTTTTTTCCTTCTTTTTGAAGCCATTCCTGTTCATGATATTGAATCGGTCCAAAAATATAACTAAATCCTTTTCCATAAGATTTTCCCTGATAAGTAGTGACTCCATTTAACACAAAAGAATATACATCATCCTGATGATTATGAATAGCTTTTGTTTCTTCTAAAAAAACTCTTTGATTACTATTCGAAGCAATACAAAAAATTCCAAAAATATCATCTACTTCTCTAGCAATTCGATAAGCATGTTGATAATATTCCATACAATTTAAAAGAATTATTTTTTTATTTTTTATGATAAAAGTATGTTCTTTTAAAAAGTATTTTATAAAATCATCAGTAGAAACATTGGGATAAAATCGTACCATAGGTTCTGCCCCACTAGCATTACGTTTCGGAATATATCGCTTTTCCCCATTTTGATACACGATAGTTACATTTCTTTCGTGAATATATGTACTTCCTGCCACAAAAAGAGAATTGTTAGAAAAATCACGATACATTTTTTCATAAGCCTTATCATAACACATCTCCGGAAACAAAATAACATCCGGCTTTTCTTTTTGAATAAGTTTCAAAGCAACTTTCATTTGCTGATGATAACTATCATTAGAAATTAAAAATTCTTTTTTTTCATCACAATCCAAATCTACTTGTAGTTGAAATCCCAATACCTTAAGATAATCCATACTTTCTCTCCTTTCTGCTTGTATTTTATCGAAATTTATGTTATAAGTAAAATATATATTATTTATATATGTAATAAGGAGAACTTATGAATAGAGATTTGAATTTATATGCCATTTTTTATTTAGTTGCTAAAAAAGGAAGTATTACCAAAGCAAGTGAAGAATTATTTATTTCTCAACCAGCCGTAACGCAAGCCATCCATACATTAGAAGATAACATCGGGGCAACTTTATTTATAAGAACCAAAAAAGGTGTGACTTTAACAGAAGAAGCCAAAATACTTTTTCAGTATATTGAAACTGGTCTTACTTATATTCAAAATGGCGAAAATAAATTTAAAGAATTAAAAAATATTGAAATAGGAAATCTTAAAATTGGCGCCAGTGCCACGGTAACAGAACATGTGTTACTAAAAAACTTAGATAGATATCATGAAAAATACCCTCACATTTCAATCTCTATTACCAATCATTTAACAGAAGAATTAATCAAATTACTTCGCGATGGTTCAGTAGATTTACTAGTCTTAAATTTGCCTATGAAAGAAAAGAAAGATTTAGACATTATTCCCTTCTTAGAAGTTCATGATGCTTTTATGGTTGGCAAAAAGAAAAAAGAACTTTTAAAAGAAACAGATTTAGCAAACCTTCAACAAGAAGATTTTATCTTTCAAAAAAATCCTTCTAATACCAGACAATATTTAGATGATTATTTAAAGAAAAAGAAATTATCGTTAGTCCCAAAATATGACATTGTAAGTTTCCATTTAGTAAAAGAAATGACTAAAATGGGCTTTGGAATTGGTTATATTACCAAAGAATTTGCGCAAGAAGAATTAGCCAATCAAGAACTATTCCCGATTCCTTTAAAAGAAGATGTTCCCCAAAGACAAATTGGCATTGTCACATTAAAAAATACCATTCCTAGTTTTGCCGCTCGAGCATTCATTGATTTACTAACAAAATAACCATTTTACATGCAATTACATAAACTATCACTAGGTGACTAATATGATTGTAAGTTATACAGCAAAAGAAAAAGATATTTTAGCTAGAATCATGCGTGCTGAAGCTTTAAATGAAGGAGATTTAGGAATGTTAATGGTGGGAGATGTTGTGATAAATCGGGTTTTAGTAGACTGCTACACCTTCAAAAATGTAAATACCATAAATGATGTGGTATATCAACCGAATCAATTTACCGGTACTAACTCATCTTTATTTCAAGCAACTTCAACAACTCTAGAAAAAAATCTTGCCGATCGAATTTTAAGAGGAGAATATTATTATCCTGCTACGAACGCTTTATGGTTTTATGCTCCCGGAACAAATAAGGCTTGTCAAAATACTTGGTATTCTCAACCACTTGCTGGAAAATATCAAAATCATTGTTTTTATAAACCACAGCAAGGACAATGTAACGAAATCTATGATAAATAGATTTTTTTAATGAAAAAAGATGAATCCTAAGGAATCATCAATTTTTGACCAATCGATAATAAATTACTAGTTAAATTATTAACTCGTTTTAATTCATCAACAGTGGTTCCAAATTCTCTAGCAATTGCATATAAGTTATCACCACTTTTTACAGTATAAATGGTTACATTATCTGGATTAGGAATTTTTAAAACTTGGCCAATTGATAATAAATTACTTACTAAATTATTTTCCCGTTTTAATTCATCTACCGTAATTCCAAATTTTCTTGCAATTGCATATAAACTATCACCTGCTTGAACTACATAAGTAGCCTCATCTACCACTTTATTTTCACCAACTTTTAACCGCATTCCAATTGTTAACAAATTGCTAGTTAAATTATTGAGACGTTTTAATTCATCTACCGTGGTTCCAAACTTTCTTGCAATTGCATATAAACTATCGCCACTTAAAACCGTATAATAATTTCCATCATCTAAAGTTTCTTTTGGAATTAACAAGACTTGTCCAATACTTAAACTATTACTACTTAAATTATTTTTTTTCTTTAAATCATCCACTGTAATACCAAACATTTTAGCAATTTTCCATAATGTATCACCAGATTTTACAATATAAACTTCTTCTCCACTATCTCCTCCAACATAAGGGACACCAACATAAGAAGAAACTGCTCGTACAACGGATTCTGCCAAAGATTGCCAATTGTTTTTTAATAGTTCAGGATCATCGCCCTTACTATCTGCAAAACCATATTCAATAATCAAAGATTCATTATTAGGAGTATCTCTTAAAATGTAATAATAATCTTTAGAAGGATCTGAAGGAAGTCTTCGTTGATAGTATTTACGAACATTTTGACCAGATTTTAAAAACTCATTAGCAATCATATTAGCAAGTTTATCAGAATTACGAAGAGAATAAATAATTTCCGCTCCATCTCCACCACCAGCATTAATATGATTAGAAAGTAAAATTACATCACTTCCATTTCCATAGAAACTTTGAGCTCTTTGCGGTCTATCACTTGGTCCTAGAGTTTCATCTGTAGTTCGAGTAAGTTCATTAGGAATTCCTAACTCATCAAATCTTTGATGCAAATATTTACTAATTTCAAGCGTTTTATCTTTTTCAACAATTCCATTTGCACTTGTCCCAGGATCACTTCCTCCATGTGCAGGAATAGGAAAAGTCCAAAAATATCATTATTTCTTAAAATTCAATGTTCCATTCTATTT
>CANQEG010000075.1 GCA_947594705.1 uncultured Bacilli bacterium
CTATCATTTGGCCTAGAAGGATTGAATGAAGAATATCCTCTTCAATTATCGAAAGTAGTCATAAATGAAAAAGAATATCCTGTGGAAAAAGAAGAAAATCATTATATTGTCCATTTTGATGCGTATCATAATTATGGAAAAAAAGAAATAATCTTACAAAAACTAATTTTTACCAATGGAAAAAGCATTGCTTTAAAAGAAGAAAGTAGTACAAGTATTATTGTCTTAAAAGATCCTATTTCTGTTGATAATTTTCAGTATAATATTAAGGAAAAAGAAATTGCAATGCATTTTACGATAAAAGATTTAGATCATTCGGTAAATCAAATAAATAAAGATTTAAAAGTTTTCATTTTTGATGAAGATAATCAATTATTAGAAGAAATTCCATATCAAGAAGATATTAGTATAAAAATAAGGGATAATATTTCAAGATATTATGTAAAAGTTTATGCGAATTATGATCGTGATATTGTATTTAAAGGGGAATATCAAAATCAATTAATTTTAGATGAAGTGATTTCTTTAGATAAAAACTATTTAGTTTTAAAAGATATTATTGATATCACTTTATATAAAGAAGAAAATGGTAGAACCTTTGCTGTTGAGGAAGTAAAAATTTCCGATATTGAAAAAAATATCAATGCATATTCTTTAAAAATTTCGATGAATTCACTTCCAACTGTATATAGTAAAATAAGAAAAGTATATCAAGAAAATAATCAATTATTCTTTGTTTTAGATTATGATTATGTAATTCAAGAAGGAAAAGAAACTCAAAACGCTGTCATTCCTTTTGGAACGATTCAAGATGGTAAAGTCAAAAATGAAATTCGTCCTGAAACGTTTGAAGAATTGATTAGAAAAATAAAAGCAAATCCAAATGGAGAATATTATCTTACTCATGATTTAGATGCTTCTACTTTAGATATTACTACGAATACAATATTTGATACAGAGTTTTCGGGAATTTTACATGGAAATGGGTATACAATTAAAAATCTTCACAAACCTTTATTTACTTCTATCATTGGTGGAACCGTTGAAAATTTAAAATTAGATAATGTTGTTTTACCAGCTTCTAATGCCGAAGGGTCTTTAGCAAGTACGGCTGATGCAGCAATAATCAAAAATGTTTGGATTACAGGATTTACGAAAAAGAATAGTAAAGCTTCTTCTGGTACGTTATTTGGAATTGCTAAAAACCATACTATAATTAGTGAAAGCCGTGTTACTAATATGGATTTCAGTGTAGAATGGAATGCTCAACAAATTGGTGGATTAGTGGGTATATTAGAAAATTCACAAATAGAAAACTGCTATGTGGAAGGTTCTTTAAATGCAAACTATAACTTTATTGGTGGATTAGTGGGTAATGCTTTAAATGGCGAAATTACAAATAGTTATTCAAATGTTACCTTAAGTGGAAATGGTGGAACTTCATGTAGTATTGCTTGTTCTTATCGTAGTAAAGTAACGATAAAACAAAGTATAAGTGTATCCTCTGGATTTAGAAATTCCATATCTAATTATGTATCATTATTAGAAAACAATTTTGAATTATCTTCCAAAGAAAGCAATATTGCAGGAGTTACCAGTATTATCAAAGAAGATGTCAACGAAACGCTTTTCAAAGATACCCTTCAATTTGATGAAACTATTTGGAATATGGGAAGTGTTTCAATGGAAAAACTTCCAACATTTATCAAAGAAAAAGATAATTCCTATAATGTAAGCGAAGTAAAAGATTTCTATGAAGAAGAAAAAGAATTACTATATCATAATTTAGCTAAACTTATGCCTTTTTATAATCCTTCAAAAATTGTAAAAAGTGGTATGGAAATTTCTGCTAATCATATTTTAAATAAAGAAGAATTACAACATGTTGTTCCAATAGATGAAAATGGTAATGTAGTAACATATCTAACTACGGAAAATCCTAAGAAAATAAAAAAATTGAAATTAGTATTTAAAAATAAGGAAACTCTTACTTTAGAAGTTCGTTATGAAAATACTTTTGATATGGTAGCGAGTTATCGAATTTCTTCTTTAAAAATTGATTATACTTTTTCTCATTATGTCATAAATAGCAATTCTGAGTTAGTAAATCATTTAACAAATTATTTAGCAAAATTAAATTATACGGAACAGTTAGATAGTTTAACTCCAACTGCTGATAGTCGTATTTATCGTGAATTTTATGAAAGTATTACCAAAAAAGAATTAAAAGAGTTTGTTTACAAATATTTATCAACAAGTAATTATACGAATACGACTAATGATGAAATGATTAATGATTATATTGAAAAAGAAATTAAGAAAAATCAAAAATTAGAAAAAGCTCTTTATGTCTATAACTATTTTAGAAGATTTTATCATATTGAAGTAGATGGAATTTATCTTGATGATTTTCTATTATTCCATTCTGAAGGTTTTTCTCCATCTTTAACACCTGATGAAATCGCTAAAGTATACTTATCAAGTGATGCAAACTTTAATGTAAATGCAACTTCTACGGCTTATGATAATACTTTATCTAAGTATACGAATTTAAAAACGATTCCACAATTATTAGAATATTTTGTAACAACTTTTGGCCATGAAACACCAAGTGTTTGGTTTAAAAATGCATTTAAAGGTTATATTGTGGAAATTTCAGTAGACAATCGACCAGATATAGAATATACATTATGGGATCATATCACAAATAAAGATGTCAGAAGTGGCGCTACCTGGTATAATTATGCTTTACCTATATTAACATTAGAAGAAAATGCTGCTTATATTATATCTTCACCAACACAATTCTTAATTGGTTCACAAAGAGTTTATATGAAAGATCCATTTAATAATGAAGAACAAAAGAAATTTAGAGAACAGGCTAATATTTATATTGAACGAATGAAAGATTATTATGATACGGCTTCTAAAATATTAAAAGATGCGACTTATTTTAATGAAATTCATACAATTCAAATTGATAAAAGGTTTACTTATGATAGCAACGGAAATTATGTTTTCCAAAGTCCTTATACTACCCAAGAACCATTCCATAAAAACTTTAATGAATTGTTAGGATTATGGGCACATCAAGATGGCAATGCGGCTACTTCAAATGGAACTTATATTTTTTGGAGAGCAGAAGCTGTTTTAGATGGAGAATGGACATATCATACTTGGTCACATGAAACAGCTCATAATATCGATGCTCGATTATTCTTAAAAAATAATGGTCGCCGTTATGATGCAGGAGGAGAAGATTATGCCGATAGCAATTTAATGCAAGCCTTTGGTGATGGTGATATTGTTATGAATCTTTCTAGACATTTTGAAAAAGATGCTAAAATTAGTTCTAATTTAGATCCAGAAAGAATTGATAATCCTACTAAAATTCATGATTTTTATCAAAAATTATTTCAAACAGTATATATATTAGATTACTTAGAAGGAAAAGCTTTCTTAACTTTAAGTAGTGAAGAACAATCTAATTTGGCTGTACAAGCATCATACCCGAATGAAGATAAGTATCCTTCGGAAGAAGAAAAATATTTAAGATATAAATTTACAGTATATCAAGAAATTAGCCAAGAAGAATTTGAAAAAATGAATTTACAATCTATGAAAGACTTATATGAAAATCGATTAGTCATGTATCCGGGAGTAATTTATTCAACTTTGACTGATAATCGTTATGGTGGTGAAAATATTTATAAAGTTCATTGGTATCAACCACATAATATTTATGGTCGACCAGATTCTTATAGCATCAAATGGTTTGCTTATGAAATGCTTGGATATAAAGGATATGATGATGGTTATATTGAATATTTTAGTAATATTCATGCAAATGAGGATGGAACAAAAGATGATTTGATGGCTTTACGAAGAATTACGAATGATGAAAGTATGACATTTGAAAAATATAAACTGCAAAGATTTGATGAAGTCGAAAATCATTTAAGAGAAATACAATATATTCAAGTAGACCAAGTTTATCAATCATTTGTTGAGGCTTTAAAACAAGATGCTTCTTATGTCAAACAAGTAAAAGAAGATGCGTTAAAACAATATCCAAATGACATCGATGCTCGTAATCGTATGATTAGTAATGCCAAACAATTTAAAAATAGTACTGAAGTAAGAAGAGAAGTATTTTATAAAATGAAAAATGAGTCTAATGATTTTAGAAAACTTGTTTATGATAAAACAAATTTACAAGATGTGAATTTAAAGTAAAGATTGGAAACAATCTTTTCTTTTTGGTTAGAATAAAAGTATAAATGGTATATTTTTAAAAGCCATTGAGATGAATATTCTAAAAAGAGTTTTAATAAGATAAAAAGTTGCTAATTGATTAAAAAAAATATATAATTTTATTAGAAAAAATATTTTTAAACTATAAAAACTTTTCATAATTGTTAAAAGTTTTTTACATTTTTTAGAAGATTATGGGTTGGGAGATGAAAAAATAGCAAAAGTATAAATTATGAATCATGAACTAGTAAGAAATTTTTACTATTTTAATATTGGATGATTATCAAATAATTTTTATGAAAAAATATGAAAGGAAGTAATTGTATGGTAAATAAACAAGAAAATAAGATAATAACAAAAGATATAAGTAATAAATACACGGATAATACTTTTGAAAGTATAAAACATCTAGATAATTCTGGAAATGAATATTGGTATGCTCGTGAATTACAAAAAGCATTAGATTATAAAGAATGGCGAAATTTTAAAAAGGTAATAAATAAAGCAAACATATCAGCAAAAAATAGTATTTTAGATAAAAAAGATTGGCATGTTAACTTCAACAAGCCAATAAAAACGGGCGAAGGTAAAGAAAAATTTATTAAGGATTACAAGTTATCTAGATATATATGCTATTTAATTGTGCAGAATGCTGATCCAAGTAAAGAAGTTGTTGCTTTAGGACAAACTTATTTTGCTATTCAAACAAGAAAAAAAGAAATTACAGAACAAGAATACGATTCGTTATCCGATGATGAAAAGAGATTCTATCAAAGAGAATTAACGAAACAAGGTAATTATACACTTCAAAAGGTCGCTTCCTCTGCTGGTGTAAAAATATGGCAGAATTTCATAATGCAGGTTATAGAGGCTTATATAATGGGGAAACAGCTGATGATATTTTTAAAAGAAAAAAGTTGCGTTATAGAGAAGATATATTAGATAATATGAATGAAGATGAACTAGTGGCAAATCTATTTAGAATAAATCAAACAAAACAAAGATTAATACGAGATAACGTTAAAGGCGAGAATAATGCCAAAGCTGTTCATTACGAAGTTGGTAAAAAGGTACGAAAAGCTATTCAAGATATTGGTGGAATGATGCCTGAGGAAATGCCAACACCTAAGAAAATTTTAAAATAACTTGAAAAAGAACAGAAAAGATTAATTTTAATTCCGTCGAATTCGACGGGGTTAAAAAAATGCTGGTTTTCATACTTTTACACTTATTGTAACTGAATGGTATGAAAAAACTAATGCTATTGGTATTTATTCTAAACAAGGAAGGTGATTATTGGATGGATAAGAAAAATGAAATGATAGTAAATAATAAAAATGAATTAACAAATATAGAAAACATATACCAAGATATTCGCAATAAAATAATAGTTGCTAGAGAAAAAATGTTTAAACATATAGATACTACAATGACAGAAGTATACTGGTATGTGGGAAAAATAACATATGAATTATCCGAAAATAGTACAAAAGCAAGTTATGGTAAAAAAATAATAGATGT
>CANQEG010000076.1 GCA_947594705.1 uncultured Bacilli bacterium
ACCCTTAGCAGGGGCGCCTCTTCAGCCTCTTGAGTACTACTCCATCACCAAGTGGTTACTTATCAAGTTTACTATAATTCTTAATCTTAGTCAACTATTTTTCAAGTTTTTATTTCTTTTTTTGTAGAGAAAGAACCGATAAAACAGATTTTTTCATTTGTTGTTGTAATTTTTTTCTTTGTTCTAATAAAATTGGTTTTACTTCTTCTCTTCCCGCTTGTAGTAACACTTCAATATGGCGAGTCCATTCTTCTTTATTGGGATGTTTTTTTCGATATGCTTCTACTTCTTCCAAAGTAGGTTCTTTCATATAAAACATTTCATCTATTTCCGAAATAATTGTATTTCTTTTTTTAATTCCAAAAGCAAAATACCCATATTCTTGTTTTCCCATCACACTATAACAATATTTTTTACGATCATTTTCATCATTTTTCTCTGATTCTAAAATCACGTAAGGAATGAGTAAACCTGTCAAAATTTCTCTTACAAACCCTCTTCTACTACTTTTTTGAACAATTAAGTCTTCTAAAATACCAACTTGATTTGTATTCGTAAAAATTCCATTATGCAAAGCATAGTAATTAAAATCTTCTAAAGACTTTTTCATATCAATGGGATAACATAATTTCATTTTAAAAAGCATAATCTTTCCTCCTTTAGGTATGTATTCTAACATAATTTATTCATTTTGTCATATAATTTGTACAAATATTGCACAGAATTTTCTAAAAAGAAATAATGAACAATATAAAAAAGTAAAAAAATAAGTATTCCAAAAAACGGAATTAAAAACCAATACGAAACCAATCCTGCAACTAAGAAAAACACTGCCAAAAAAGCATAAGAAAGTGTAACACATAAATGAATAAATCTTTCATGTTGAAAAAATTCAATTTTTATTTTTAATTCCTGTAAATCTTCTTTCGTAACTTTACCTTGTAATTTTTCTTCTATTTCTTTTACATATTCTGTTAGATACCTACGCATCTTTCTTCCCTACTTTCTTTTCTATATATAATAATA
The DNA here is from genome assembly GCA_947594705.1 of uncultured Bacilli bacterium. GTDB lineage: Bacteria > Bacillota_I > Bacilli_A > RF39 > UBA660 > Ventrenecus. Next base: position 1,027 of record CANQEG010000076.1, read on the forward strand.
CCAAAATAATAAGGAAAATAAAAACCAAAATTAACCACAAACTTTTACTAATTGTATTAATAAAATAATTCGAAAAAGCATTGGCATAAAACCATACATTCACTAAATAATCTTTTACAATGGTTCCAAGTAAAATTTCCATTCCAATAAAGAAAAAGAAAACAACCAAAAGACTTTTTTTATAGTATAAAATAGCTTTTTTTCTTTGTAACAAAGCCAAACAAATGAAACTTTCCAAAAATAGAAAAAAAGAAAGGCCAATCCCCCATGGATTTAAAAATAGTTTTAAAACAAACAACGCATTATCTAACGTAAAATTTGGTAACAATTCTAAAGAATGTTCTTCTATTTTTTGTATAAAATGATTGGCTGTTGGAAAAAAAGACATTACATCTTCTTTTTCTAAATAAGAAAGAACTTTCTCTGGTTCAAAAGAAACGCCAATTTTTTTGGCAATTTCTTCCATGATAGGAAAATTTTTTTTAGTTAACTCTAAAAAATCTTCTTTGGTAATTACTATCTTTTCCCCACCTTTTAATAAATAATGTAACATTTGATAGGTATAATTTCCAATAAATTCTTTCGTAATATCACTATTTAAAACTGCTTCCACAACTTCTTTCGGAATATCAGCTTTTTCCAAAGAACCACGAATTTCTTTTAAAACCGCTACTTCTTCACCCTTTTGATTTTTTAATAAAAAAGTAAAATCGGAATTTTTCATATTCATCATAATTTTTTCTTGATTTAAATTCACAACCAACAAAATAGTAACAATGAAAAAACTAATCGAACCAACAAGTAAGAAAGAACAGAAAAACGAAAAAAACTTTTTCAAAAGACCGCTTCCTTTCTATTTAGATTATATCACGAAAAAGAAAAAAAATTTCATAATCGTATAAGTGGGACATTACCCGTATAAAAGATATTTGTTTGAGAAAATTAATAAGAGGAGGCAATTATGAACTTTGAAAGAATCCGCGATCTCCGAGAAAATGCCGGATTTACCTTAAAAGGATTAGCCAAAATCTTAAATCTCAGTAAATCTACATGTTCTAGGTGGGAACATGGGGAAGCATTCATTCCCATGGAGCATTTAATCGAAATATGCAATTTATATCAAGTTACTTTAGATTATGCATTAGCAATTACCAATACACGTAAGAAAATTTTAGAACCCCGTGTATTAGATAAAAAAGAATTAGGAAAAAACTTAAAAACAATTCGCAAAAAACATCATTTGACACAAGCCCAGTTAGCCAAACTATGGCAAACATCTCAATCAACTATTTCATCTTATGAAAAAGGAAATACGACTATTCTCACAGCGTTCCTTTATGACATTTGCACCCGTTATAAAGTTTCAGCTGATTGGTTTATTAGTTCTCATGAATAAAATCGTACTTCTTTTTCAAAATTATTATAACACACATAAAAAGAAGAACAAACAAAAAAGTTAGCGAAAACTAACTTTTTTTTGCATATTCAATACAAAGTCTCGGAAAATGTTTTCCTTGACTTGCATTCGGTACCACAGTCCGTTTATAAAGTTCATAAAAATCTTGATAGACATTTTTTAATTTTGTTTGTGCTATATCAGCATTTAATTGTACTAAGTTAAGTTCTTTTCTTTCAAAGCAATAACTTTTTTGTAAAAGAAATGTTCCACAAACAAATTCGCCAAATTCATCACGAATAGAGGAAACTCCGCGACCTTCAGAATACCAAAAACGCCACAAATAATTTTTATCAGAATCATAAGCAAAAAAATTCATTTTATTTCCACTTTTCATTCCAAAAGCAAACATTTTCGTATCTTGATTGGCAAATTGAATAACTCCTTCCATCCATGGATTTTCAGAAGAAACAATCATATTGCCTTTCCATTTTAATTTTTCATTGGTCGTAAAACTGTCCGTGATACCATCTAAATTCATGATTTTCACAATCATCACTCCCCAAACGGACTTTATTCTACCATAAAGTGAAGGAAAATTCAAATTTTTTTTCATTCCACTCAAAAAGAAGGAAAACTCCCTCTTTTAACACCAATTTTTACTTACAAATCTTGAGATAGCTGACCCCACTGTTCTTCCAAAATCAAAAATTTTTTGAAAGCCATCAACAATCGCATTGATAAAACTCGCTGTGATCGCACCACCATAAATTTTTGTAAGAACCTCTTTTTCTAATTTCATGTTTTTCCTCCTTTCATTTATGACATGACAAAGGTCTTGTAAGACCATCCAAAAAACCTCCAAAAAAGGTAACCAACCCAGCTAATACACCACCAATCAAAGCCCAATTGACACCACCACCATGAATCATTTGGAGTTGTTCATTCTTTAGCATTTTCCTCACCTCCTTTCAAAGCATCCAATAATACAGTAAAAAAACTTTTTTCTTCTTCAATAATTTGAAAATCAATTGTTTGTTTTTCATAATAATCTAATTTGGGAACTTCTATCGTAATCTTTTGAATTGCAACTACCTCGCTTAAAGTATCTGCCTGTTCAAAACGACTAATTTTTAAAGGATAGGTATTATTTTGAATCATTAGTTTCATCTCTACATTCAAATTTTTAGAAATGGTATAAGGCACCACACTGGTAATCGTACAAGTTTTATTACAAGAATAAACTCCCGAAAACGTATGCATAGTAGGAACTTTCCAAAAAAAGACAAAAAACAGAAATCCTCCTAAGAAAAGAAAGAAAAAAATAAGAAAAATAAAATACTTGGGCTGAATTCTTAAAACAGCATAAATATTATGATACATGTTTTTGGTTTTCAAAATGAATACTCCTTTCAAATTCTTTTTCTAAATTTCGATGACTAACATAAATTAAAGTTTTTCCCTTTAAAAATTTTCGAATATTTTTAATAATCATCCGTTCTTTTTCTTCTTCTACTTCACTTAAACATTCATCTAAAAGATATAAACTCCCCTCTTTCATCAAAGTTCTTGCCAACATAATTCTTTGCTTTTCGCCTCCCGATAACAACTCTTCATGAATTACTGATTCATACCGTAATGGTTTATTTTTTAAAATATCTTCTAACAAACAAACTTTAGCAACTTCTAAAAATCTTTTTTCATCTTCTTTATTTAACAAAATATTTTCTCGAATCGTTCCTTCTAAAATACTTTCTTTTTGACTTAAATACACCACGGAAGAACGAATTTCAGATAAGGTATAATCTTCTAAATCTTTTTCTGAAAACAAAATTGTTCCCATATATTCTGATAACTCTTTATGTAGCACTTTACAAATTGTACTTTTTCCACATCCACTAGGACCACTGAAAAACACATGTTCTTTGGCTTTTACTTTCATCGAAAATTTAGTTATGACTTCTTGATAATCATGATAAGAAAAGCCAAAATCTTTTATCACAATACTAGGAGGAGGAATCGGACTTTGGTCAAAATCTATTTTCTCTTCAGGCCAATCTACTGTATCATTCATCTTTTCAAATATTCCTTTTAAATAATAAAATTTTGGAGCCAAATCTACAAGTTCTTGAAATGGTTTTACAAAATATAAATATAAACTTTGAAATGTAACAAAATCAAGAATTGTTACTTCATTATTTTTAAGTAAACATAATCCATACGTAGTAAGTCCAAAAAACAAAATTTCTAAAAAGTTTTCTTTTAGAGTATTAAAATATAAAATACTTTTTTTATCTTGCCATTCTTTTAGAACAATTTCTGATAATTTTTCTTCAAACGAAGCAAATACATACTTTTCCTCATTTAAATGTTTCATCGTTTTAAAAAAGTGAAATTTTTCCATAATCATTTCATTCCAAACGCGATTAGAATCCATTAGTTTTTTAATTGCTTTATAATACCCTTTTGATAGCAAAAGTCCAAGGAATACATAAAGAATCATTCCCCCTAAAACAAAGAAAGATAAATGCCATTCTAATAAAAATAAAACGAAAAAAGAACCAAACCCTAAAATACTTTCTAAAAAAAAGGTCAAACAAACTTCGGAAAATAAATCTTTCATCTCCTTAGCTTCTTCTACTCTTGTAATAAGCTCTCCTTCATGAAACGTTTGAAATTTTGTCAAAGGAATTTTTAAAATATGACTTACAAAAGCATATAAATACCGAATATCAATATTTTTATCAAAAGATAACTTCCATTTATTTTTAAGAAACAAAAGGACTAATTTGGTAAGTAATAATACCAGAAAGAAACTTAAAAAAACCTTAAATTTTTTCTCCTCTAAAATAGTCCCATACATCACCCCTACTTTAAAATAAAGCTCATAAAAAATAGCCAAAATAACAATAAAAATACTCAGTATCACTAGAAAAAGAAAACTCGTCTTTTCATTCTTTAAAAGCCCAAATAATTCTTTTTGAATACTTTTACTTTTTGGTAAACGCGGAATTAAGGCATGGGGAATAGCAACTAACACAACGCCATCAAAAATAGCTGAAAACTCTCGTTTACTGAGATGACGATTGCCATAAGCTGGATCCATAATCGAAACTTTATTATCTGTAATTTTTGTCAACTACTCCGCCGCAAGCAGACGGAGCTTGACAAGGATTCACAAGGAAACACCATGATC
>CANQEG010000077.1 GCA_947594705.1 uncultured Bacilli bacterium
AGTTCAGGTGTAAACGCTAACGAAAATTCAGGCTTTAATGGACCATATTCTGTAGAAACTGGAACAAATGACAATGGACTTCCATGGCCAGATTCAAAGTATTATGATTTATATGATTTTTATGCTTTATCATATGCTTTATATTATCAAAGAGGAAAATTAGGTGATGCTACAAAGGAACTTGGACCATTTTATTCTGCAAAATACTTAGATAATGGAAAACCAGTTAGATATATGAGTAGTTGGTATTATACTGATGCAGGTTTTGTTAAAGCATCTGCACCATGGTTTGCTAGAGGTGGCGGTAAAGGTCATGGAGCTAATGCTGGTATAAGTGCATTTTTTGAAACACCTGGAGCGGCTATAATAACTGCTTCATTCCGTACAGTTTTAACACCATAAATAGAAAGGAAAAAGAAAATGAAACAAAAATATATAAAATTAATCATAATTATTTTTATCTTTCTATTGATAGGAAGTATTATAATAAAACCTAAAAAAGAAATAGAATTAAAAAAACAAGATGAATCAAATATTACTTTTGCATATGTTTGGGGAAGTGAAACAAAGAGTGAAGCTCCAAGTAAAGAAAGTGGTTATACATTTGATACAACAAATAGTAGTTGTACAAATGGAACAGAAATATATTGGGATACATTAGAATGGGGAGCAAAAATAAAAAAATTAGGTCCAACAAAAACAAAATGTACATTAAAGTTTAATCAAATATATAAAGAAGATTTATTAAAAGGAACAGATCCAGTACTAGGAACTGGAATGATACCTATTACAATAGATAATGATGGAAAAGTACATAAAGCAGATATAAGTACAGAATGGTATAGTTATCAAAATAAACAATGGGCAAATGCCGTAATACTTGTAGATGAAACAAAAGATTATAAAAATGGAGAAGAAATACCAGAAGGAAATATTGAAAGTTATTTTGTATGGATACCAAGGTATAAATATAAATTAAAAGAAAATGAAAGTGTATTCAATGGATACAAGTCTACAACTGATGCGGGAACTGTAGATAATGTTGGTATTTTTTATCAACAACATCCAAATAAAGCAACAAATAATGCTTTTGAAATCACATTTGAAACAAAGGATAAACCTATAGAATCAGGAATAACTGCAGGATCATTTGTAACTCATCCAGCCTTTACAGCATTTGATAGTAATGGTTTTTGGGCAGGAAAGTTTGAAACTGGATATAATCAAAATGCAGATACAAATAAAGAAATAACTACAAATGGATGGACAACTGCTGAAGCCGAAAAAAATATTCAAAATTCAGAAAAAGTGATTATAAAACCAAATGTATATTCATGGAGAAATATTAATGTATCTAATGCTTTTTATACAAGTTATGAATACAAAAGAGAACTAGAAAGTCACATGATGAAAAATACCGAATGGGGTGCCGTTGCATATCTTACTCAAAGTGAGTATGGAAGATGCACAAATGGAAGTTGTGAAGAAGTAAGGATCAATAATTCAGGAAGTCATATAACAGGAATGAGTGCTAAGAGTGATCCAACATGTGGATTTACAGATACTAATGAGAACTGTAATCATTATGAAACAACAGGATTAAGTAAAGATGGAGAAACTATAAATAATTATAATAATCAAGAAAGTGTATCTTCAAGTACAACCGGAAATTATTATGGGGTATTTGATATGTCAGGTGGAGCATGGGAGTATGTCATGGGTGTCATACAATCGACTGATGCTGATACAAGTGCTCCAGCTAGTGGAAGAAATAGTTCACTTAATTCAAATTTCAAAGGACCGTATAGTTGTCCTATATGTGATAATCAAACTGAAAAAGAAAATACAACTGGAAAATCTTGGCCAAGTAAAAAATATTATGACTTATATGATTATAAAACTACAAATGTAGAATATCAAAGAGGAATTTTAGGAGATGCTACCAAAGAAGTTGGAACATTTTACGGTGTTTACTATCAAAAAACAAAATCAGATGGAACGAAAGAGTCAGGACCAGTTCGATATGTTAGTTCCTACAATGCAGACTTAGCGGGTTTTGTACATTATGGTTATCCATGGTTCAGACGTGGCGGCTCACGTTTTGACGGGACAGATGCTGGTGTGTTTGCCTTCAGTAGCGGCGTCGGGTCTGCGGATACCCTCTACACTTTCCGTATCATCCTAACTCCATAAAAATCTTGTATTTAAAAGTGATATTTGATAAAATACAACTAAGAGAAATGGGTGTGAAAAAATGAAAGCAATACCAATAGGAATAGATAATTTTGAAGACATAAGAAAAGGAAATTATTATTATGTAGATAAAACAAAATCAATAGAAGAGTTTTTAAAAAATCAACCAAAAGTGATTTTATATCCAAGACCAAGAAGATTTGGAAAAAGTTTGTTTATATCTACATTAGAACATTTTTTTGATATAGAAAAAAAGGAAGAAAATAAAGATTTATTTGAAGGTTTATATATATCAAAAAGCGAATATTTTAAAGAGTTTGGAGAGTATCCAGTCATCCATTTAGATTTTAAAGATTTAAAACAAAATAATTATGAAAAAGCATATGATAAATATAAAGAAATGGTTCAAAAATTATATGTAAGTAAAAGATATATATTAGACGTATTAGTAGAATCAGAAAAAGAAAAATATGAAAGAATAGAAAAAGGAATATCAAATGAAAGTGAATACAGTGGAGCAATCAAAACATTATCTGAATGGTTAGAAAGATATTATCAAAAGAAAGTGATCATATTAATAGATGAATATGATGTACCAATACAAGAAGGATATGTAAAAGACTATTATGAAGAAATCATTAGTTTCATGAAAAGTGTATTTTCAAGTGCATTAAAAGGAAACGATTCATTAAAACTAGGAGTTATGACAGGAGTTTTAAGAGTAAGTAAAGAATCATTATTTAGTGATTTAAATAATTTAACTATTTATGATATGATGAGTAAAAACTATAATGAAGCTTTTGGTTTTAATGAAAAAGAAACGAAAGAGTTACTTGAATATTATGGACTAGAACTTACAGATATTGTAAAAAATTATTATGATGGATATAACTTTGGAGGAGTAAGTATATATAACCCATGGAGTATCTTAAATTATGCTGAAGAACAAAGATTACAACCATATTGGAGTAATACTTCTGGAAATGTCTTAATCAAAAACATGTTAAGTAAAATAAATGAAAAAGATAAAGTAAAAATAGAAAAAATCATCATAGAAAATAGTAGTATTTCAATAAGTTATGATAATCGAACAACCTATTTAGACTTTGAAGAAATCACAGATATAAATAAATTATTAAATTTACTATTTGCATCAGGATATGTAACAATAGATAGAATAGAAGGAGAAAACTTTTTTCTAGCAGATACATATGTAAAAATACCAAATGAAGAAGTAAGACAAGAACTATTAAAAATGATCCAAAGTATAACATATAAAAAAGAATTATTAGAAATATCAGAATATAAAAAATTTCTTTATAGTTTTGAAAAAGAAGAAAAAGAAGAAATAGAAGAATATATAAATGATTTATTAGGAATCATAAGTTATTATGATGAAAAAGAAATGTTTTATCATGGATATACATTAGGAATATTAGGAGGGTTTAGTTTCTTAGGTTATCAAGTAAGATCAAATAGAGAAACAGGAAAAGGTCGTTGTGATGTACTAATAAAAAAGAAAGATAAAAGTTTTGGATGTATCATAGAGTTTAAAGTAGCAGAAAGTGAAAATGAAATGGAAAGTTTAGCAATAAAAGCTAAAGAACAAATGAAAGAAAAAGAATATTATAAAGAATTAGAATTAGATAAAATAAAAGATATAAAAGAATATGCAATAGTATTCTTTGAAAAAAAATGTATTGTAAGATAAAGAAAAAAATAGTAAAATAAGAATATAAAAAAAATAAAGGAGGCCTCCAAAAGATGAAAAAGACTCTTGGGGGGGGGAGACTGACCGAAAATTATAAAAAAGGAAGAAAAGTGAAAGAAAAAGGAGCCAAAAAACGCCATTTTTCTATTGAAAATATCAAAAAAATATAGTTTTTATATGTAACATCCCGAATTTTCGGTTGACCTGGGGGGGGGGTTGTTTTGATAAAATCATTCTAGGAAACTAGGTGATTTTTTATATGAAATTAAAACCGTTTAAAGAGAAAAATCATAAAAGAATAGTAATGATCATATTTACCATAGTATGTATATTGTTAATTAGTGGAGTATTTTTATATAGAACATTCGCCTTATTTGAAACAAGTGAAAATTTTAATATAATAGAAGGACAAATAGGAAGTATAGGAGATATTACATTTGATATATATGTAGATAATGTATTAGTAAAAAATATACCAGAAAAAACAGAAAAGAAAGTATTTGATTCTTATCATAGTTATTGTGAAAATGGGGCAATCATTAAATGGAATGAACATAGTTGGGAAGGAACTGTAAAGAATTTAAGTAGTACAAAAACAAAATGTCATTTAAAGTTTATTACAGGATACGAAGAAAGCACATTAAATGGAGCTATACCAGACTTAGGCAATGGAAAACTTATACCTGTAGAAATAAGTAATACAGAGTTGCCAAATGAAGTAAAAGAAATATACCAAAATAATGATAATAAATATGGAGGAAAAGTAACAAAAGCAGATATTACACAAGAATGGTATAACTATGAGCAAAAAAAATGGGCAAATGCCATTATATTGAAAGATGAATATTCTGACATTTATGAAGTAGATGAAGAAATACCAGAAAATGCCATTGAATCATATTTTGTATGGATACCAAGATATAAATATCAATTGTTTGTCGAAAACCCTGACAGTTATTCTGGAATTACACAAGATTTAGGTGTATTAACAAACAATGCTAATGTAATTAATAATGGAAAAACAACTCAAATAGAAATACAATTTGAAACAAATGATATCAATCCAAGTAAGGGAAATACAAAAGACAGTTGGCTTACCCATCCAGCTTTTACAAATTTTGATAGTAATGGCTTTTGGGTAGGAAAATTTGAAACTGGAACAACGCTTACAACCGATATGAATGTCATTAATAGTGGTGCTATTCAGATCAAACCAAATGTACATAATTGGGGAAATATACAAATAGCTAATGCATTTTATACAAGTTATGATTACCAAAGAGAATTAGAAAGTCATATGATGAAAAATATGGAATGGGGTGCAGTAACTTATTTAACAAATTCAAAGTATGGAAGATGCTCAAATGGAATATGTGAGAAGGTAAGAATAAATAATTCGGATAGTCATATAACTGGAATGAGTGCTATAAAAGAGCCCACATGTGGATATACAATAACAAATGAAATCTGTAATTATCGTGAGGTTACACCATTAACTAAAGATGGTGATACAATTCGAAGTTATTATAATTCATTGAGTCAAA
>CANQEG010000078.1 GCA_947594705.1 uncultured Bacilli bacterium
GAAAAAATGCCTATTGTAAAGCAAAAAGAAAAGAAACTGTCAAGAAATTAATTATCTAATTTCTCGACAGCCCCTTTTTTTATGTATAAAATTTTCTCTGGTCTTGTTTTGGTCTTATTTATATAATTTCGGAAAAATATTCATTTCAAAACATTTTAAACAGTTTAACTGCACGTATATCCTGAATTTTCATAAACTTGTTTAATATCTGTTGCTTTATCTTTTATTTGACCTTTTGAATTATCAAAAAAAATATATTAAATTCTTAAAAATAAAGAAGAACCGTAAATTTACATTACTTTTTTAATAAAAATATTTATAAAATTTCAAAAATATATTATACTTAAAGCAGCTAAGGATGTGATACTATGTTAGAACTAAAACACATTACTAAAATTTATAATCCTCAAAAAGGAAATAAAGTAATGGCTTTAAATGATGTATCGTTTCAGTTACCAAACAAAGGACTTATCTTTTTACTTGGAAAAAGTGGTTCAGGAAAATCTACTTTACTCAATCTATTAGGAGGTTTAGATACTCCGACAAGTGGAGAAATTATTATCAATGGAAAAAGTCAAAACGATTTTAAAGAAAAAGATTTTGATGCTTATCGTAATAGTATTATTGGTTTTATTTTTCAAGATTTTAATATTTTAGAAAATTATAATGTTTATGAAAATATTTCTCTAGCAGAACATTTACAAGAAAGAGCTATTTCTAATGAACAAATAGATTTATTACTTGATAAATTAAATTTAAAAAATTTAGGAAATAGAAAAACAAATGAATTATCAGGAGGTCAAAAACAACGAGTAGCTTTAGCAAGAGCTTTAATTAAGAAGCCTCAAATTATTTTGGCCGATGAACCAACAGGAAACTTAGATCAAAAATCTAGTGCTGAAATATTTCAATTATTAAAAGAAATTAGTTCTCAAACTTTAGTAATAGTAGTTTCTCATGATCGCGATTCCGCATTTTTATATGGGGATCGAATTATTGAATTAAAAGATGGAACAATTATCAACGATACCAATCCTTTACAAACGATTGAATCTTATGAACAAATAGAATTTAAAAAAGCTGTTTTACCTTTTTCCTATACAATTCAAATGGCTTTCAGAAATTTAAAAGTGAAACCTTTTCGATTAATTCTTACCATATTTATCATGGCATTTGCTTTTATTCTCATGGGTTTTTCTATGAATTGTCTTTTATTTCATTCCAATTCTTTAATGATTGAAACCATGAAAGATAATCATGAATTTATTTATGATATACAAAAATATAATCAAGATGGAAACTTAGAATTAACAGAAGAAGATTTAACAAAATATTCCAATATAACTCACGCTGTATTAAATAAAGGCTATGAACTCATCGATAACGAAAGAAATCTTTTCTTCGAACTCGATACTTCTTCTCAAATTTCAAGTGTTTTTTATGGTTCTAATTCACTTCGTTTACATTTTATTGAACTAGAAGATACCAATATTATTCCTAAAGTAATTGGAAACCTTCCTTCTTTAGAAAATGAAATGGTAATTCATAAATTTTTAGCAAATTTAATGATTCAGTATGGAGTAAAAGATACAAATAATGAAATATATAAACCAGAAAATATAGAAACATTAGTTACTGAACATCATCCTATAGAATTAGGAGATAACACTATTTATATTGTTGGAGTGGTAGATGACGATGATAGTTTGTATCAATCTTCTTTTGAAAAAGGAAATTTTATCAATAATCAAATAAAAGCGTTTTATGATTCTGATTATAAATCATTATCTAACTATGTTTATGTAAAAGGATTTACTAATTCAGTCATTTTAAATGAAAATAAAAATACAATTTTAAATAAATTTCATTTAAAATATGAAAATCAAACAGATTCTAATATTTTTAGTGTTGATAAGGAAATAGAATATATTACCGAAGATGGAATAAAAAATACCGATCATATTTCTAAAGACAATGTAATTCTTTCCGTAGAATACTTAAATAAGATAGACTCCTCTTTTCATGAACAGTATAGTAACTTTTTGCAAAATAATTATACGAAAGAAGATTTAATAAACTTCATTATAGAATATTTAAAAACGAATGATCTTATGACCAAAAATGTTAGTTTAAATATTGATAATAGAAGCTTTAGTAGTGTAGAAGAATTAAAAATAATGGGTCTTTCTTTACAATCAAACTATATCAGTGATGACTATATTCAAGAAAATAAAGTCAGTTTTAAAAAATTAACTATGGTTAGAATATATGATGATAATGAACAAAATTTAAATCATGTATTAAATACTATTTCTTTTAAATCATTTTATGTTCCCTTAAATTCTTCTATGGATATTATTAAAAATCGTTATTCTTCTTATGTTTCTAACATTAGTGAAACTTATGAGTCATTAGATATTATTATTTTCTTTTTAAGTTTTGCTTTCTTCATTTTTACAATTGTTTTACTCATTAATTTTATTGGTAATTCTATTGTTAATTCTAAAAAAGAGATTGGTATTTTACGTAGTTTAGGAACATCTAATAAAGACATCATTAAAATATTTAGTTGTGAAAGTATTATGATTGGTATACTGTCATGGATTACTTCTATTATTGGGTATACTTTTATAGTAAATGCTTTAAATCAATGGTATACAAGTAAATATTTCTTTCAAATTGATTTAGTTGTCTTTCATCCATTCGTGCCATTGGGAATGTTTCTCTTTACTATTTTTACATCGTTTGTAATTACTCTTTTATTAATTAGAAATATTACTAAAATTAATCCTATAGATGCGATTAATAAGAAATAGAAATTTGCCTAAAATTTCTTTTTTTGTCTCGCCTACTCCATTTATTTTCTTTTTCATACACTATCTATAGGTGATTTCTATGTTATTTCTTAGTGTAATAGCTTCTAGTATGGATTCTCTTCTCACCGGCATTTCATTTCGAATTCAAAATATAAAATTTTCTTATATTTATTTTATAAAATTTTTTGTAGATACTTTTTTTACTATGATGATATGTCATTTTATTTTTCAAATGTTTTCCATTTCTTTATTTCATCCTATGATAAAATTTTTTATTTTTTTCATTTTGGGAATACTATCTTTTACTTCCAAAGAAACAAAAATTTCAAAAACATTTTATCAAAAAGAGTATTATTTTTTTATTATTGGTAACTCCCTAGATGGATTTATCATTTCTCTTACTTTTCCTTGTTCATTCTGGTATTTAAGTTTTTTATTTTCATTTGTTGGGACTTTATTTTTCTTAATTGGAAACCAAATTCCTTTAAAAAAAAGAAAAAACTGGATGAGTTCTTTCCTTTTCTTTTTACTTGCTATTCTCTCGTTGTTGCAAACTTTCTAAATAAGAATCTAATACATGATAGATTTCTTCTTCTGTTTTTGTTTCACAAATTTTTTGTTTTATTTTTTTTCCTTCAGGCATTCCTTTTAAATAAAATAATATGTTAGAACGTATTTCAAGAAGAGCTTCTTTTACTCCTTTATCTTCTTTTAATAATTCAAAATGGCGTTTCATCATCGCTATTTTTTCTTCAAAAGAAACGGGCTTAGGAATTTTTTTTGTTTCTAAATAGTTTACAGTATCACGAATAAGCCAAGGATTTCCTAAAACACCACGGCCAATCATCACGGCATCACAATGTGTTTCTAAAAGCATTTTTTCGGCATCATAAACAGAGGTAATATCACCATTGCCAATCACTGGAATGGAAACACTTTCTTTTACTTTTTTGATTAAACTCCAATCAGCATGACCCGAATACCCATCACTTCTTGTTCTTGCATGAAGGGTAATCGCACTTGCACCTGCTTCTTCTATTACTTTCGCCACTTCGACACAATTAATGGAATTATGATCCCAACCACTGCGAATTTTGACAGTAACAGGAACAGAAACAGCATTTACTACAGCACTCACAATTTCACGAATCTTTTCAGGATTTTTTAATAAGGCACTCCCTGCTTGACTAGATAAAGCAACCTTAGGGACAGGACACCCCATATTAATATCAATAATATCAGGTGCCATTACTTTTTCAACAATTTTTGCTGCTTTTACAAACGTATCTACATCACTTCCAAATATTTGCTGCGCTATAGGGCGTTCTTCTTCACTCATTTTTAAAAGTCTTAATGTTTTTTCATTTTGATACGTTAAGGCTTTATCACTAACCATCTCAGCAAAAATAAGTCCAGCCCCCATCTCTTTAATAATTTTTCGAAAACTGGTGTTGGAATACCCAGCCATGGGCGCTAAAACAACTTGATTTTTAATTGTAACATTTCCAATTTTCCATTCCATAAAAATATCACCTAATTTTGTGAACTACCAATTCTTCTCCTGATTCTAATAAGAACGCATTGGCTTCATCACGATCTACATGAAGTTCTAAGACAAAATGATCGCCACTTTTAATTTCTGCTAAAATAGTTCCTTTTCGTTCTTTATCAATAGATACTTCAACAAGTTCTTTATCTTCTACGCCATATTTTTCTAAATCTTTTGTATTCATGTGAATATGTGTTTTGGCTAAAATACAAGCATTGGTAAGTTCAATTTGTTTGCCATTTTCTCCTTCAATGATAATGGATTCTGAATTTTCTAAATTACCACTTCTTCGAACGGGTGGGTTTACTCCTAAAGTATAGGCATCGCTAAAAGAAAGCTCAACTTGATTATAGTTTCGTAATGGTCCCATAACCCGTACATGAGAAATACTTCCTTTAGGTCCAATCAAATTTACAAAGGAAGTGCTAGCATATTCTCCTAATTGTTTTACATCACGATCTTTTTCAATTTCTTTTCCAAATAAATATTCATAATTTTCTTTTGTTAAATGTACATGATGATTACTAATTCCAACTGGTACTTTAAATTCCATTTTTCATTCCTCTTTTCTTTTAAAATTATACCACAAAGAAAGCCCTTTATAAAATAAGTTTATTTTTTAACATATTTTTTATTTTTTTGTTCATGATAAAAATAAGGAGGCAAAATGAAAAATAATAATTGTTCTGATTGTGATGAAAAATCAGTAGAAGGTCGTGCATACTTTGATGAAGAAACACATCTTTTATGTGTCGATTTAGAAAGACAAGATTATCCTACCGATAAAGATATCTTAGTCCCTTATGTATGTACAACTTGTGGTGAAACCACTTGGAAAACAAAATCTAAAACAGAAAAAGACAAGTAAAATGTCTTTTTTTATGGGGTTAAAATGATACGAAAACTGTTGACGGGACGTGCTTCCCCGTAGTAGGTAGCGAGAGCAAATATACCAGCATCTGTTCCGTAATGACGCGCAC
>CANQEG010000079.1 GCA_947594705.1 uncultured Bacilli bacterium
CGGAGATAAAAATAGCCAATGGTCTTTATTTTCTTATAACCCATTGACTATTTATTTTTTTCAAGGAAAATTTTTGTGAAGTGACAAAAATAGTGTACTTTTTTGAATTTTGTTGATATACTTGAGAAGAAGAGTAGTAAAACTATTCAAATTAGAAAGAGGTAGTATATATGGGATTTATCAAGGCATTTAGTGGTGCATTGGGAGGAACTTTAGCAGATCAATGGAAAGATTTTTATGGTCCTCAATCTGGAGTTTCAGCCACAGCAGCACTATATCCGGCAGTTTCACATGGAACGAATGCCGGAAGAGGATCTAACACAAAGGGTTCTGAAAATATCATTACAAATGGAAGCAAAATTATTGTACCAGAAGGTTCAGCACTTATTACAGTGCAAGATGGACAAATTACTGGTCTTATAGCCGAACCGGGTGGATTTGAATTTAAATCAGATGATCCAAATTCGCAATCCATGTTTAGTGGAGATGGAATTGTTTCTTCTACAATAAAGCAATCTTGGGAAAGGTTTAAATTTGGTGGACAACCTTCTACTGAACAACTGGCTTTTTATGTCAATTTAAAAGAGATTCCTGGAAATAAATTCGGAACTCGAGAAACTATTTATTGGAATGATTCTTATTTAGAAATGAAAGCGGCTGGAATGGCGAGAGGGACATATTCTTTAAAAATAGAGGATCCATTGTTATTTGTAAAAAATTTTGTACCTCAACAATATTTACAACCAGATGCTCCGGTATTTGATTTTGCAGATATGGATAATGCTGCCGGAAATCAATTGTTTGATGAATTTGTAACTTGTTTAGGAGGAGCAATATCTAGATTTTCTCAACAAGCAAAAACAGAAAACATGGATACAATGGATTACATTCAAGGAAATCAAGATAAATTTGCTTTATCTATGAGTGATGAAGTAAATAATACATATCAATGGCAAGAAAATCGTGGACTTAAAGTTGTAAGTGTTTCCATTTCTATTACTTATGATGAAAAAACACAAGAAGTATTAGATGAAATTAGAAGCGATGATAGAGAACTTAGAAAAGCCAAAAGAATGGGGGAAGCATATCAAAATAATATGGCTGGCATGATGGCTTCTGCTAGTGGACAAGCAATGCAAAATGCTGCTTCTAATGAAAATGGAGCAATGATGGGATTTATGGGAATGAACATGGCCTCACAAACTGGAACAAATATGATGGGTGCAGTTACATCAAATAATGCTCCTCAAAGTACTCCATCTCCACAAGATAAACTTTTAGAAATGAAAAAACTTTTGGATGCTGGTGCGATTACACAAGAAGATTATGATAAAGTAAAAAAAGAAGTATTGGGGATTTAATCTATGCAGAATCAAGATATGATTCCTACAAATTCTTTTACAAATGGAGAAACTACTATTATAAAAACAGATACTGATGCGAAAAATGGTCAAGATAAATGTCCTAAGTGTGGTTCTACTGATATCATGTTAAATCCTAATACGGGAAAGTTAAGATGTAATTTTTGCCGACATGAATTTGAACCACAAAAACTTGTTGGGGCTCAAACAGATTTGAGTTCTTTAGAAGGGCAGGTTATTCTTTCTGGAGCTACAGATATTTCAAGTGCAGAAGATGCAAAAAACATCATTACTTTAAAGTGTTCTAGTTGTGGAGCAGAAGTTGTAATTGATACCTCAAACTCTACTCAAGCTAGATGTCATTGGTGCCGTAATACGTTATCTATTAATCAGCAGGTTCCAAATGGAAGTATACCGGATGTTGTACTTCCTTTTGGAATTACCAAAGAAGATGCCAAAAAAGAAATTGAAAAATTTGTAGGGAAAAGGAAATTTTTTGCTCATCCAAAATTTAAACAAGAGTTTAGTACGGAAAATATTATGGGAGTTTATTTACCTTATATGCTCATAGATATTAATTCTCATGTAAGTCTTACCGGTTTAGGAGAGCATCAAACAAAAACGTATTATCGTAATCAAAAAGCTTATTATGATGCTGATTTATATCATGTAGAAAGAGAATTTGATTTGATTGCCGAAGGATTAACAATTGAGTCAAGTGCTGATAAATTGAATCATTTTTCTTTTACAAATACTAATAATGTAATTAATGCTATTATGCCATTTGATTTAGAAAATTGTGTGAAATTTAATTCTAATTATTTAAGAGGGTATACCTCAGAAAAAAGAGATACCAATGTTTCTACTTTAGAGCCTATTGTTTCTAAAGAAGCAAAAGATGTAGCTAGATTTTCTGCTAATTCTACTTTAAAGGAATATGATCGAGGAGTTTCTTGGAGTCATGAAGAAGTAGATATAAAAGGAACACAGTGGAAAAGTGCTTATCTTCCTGTATGGTTATATAGCTATTTACAAGTAAGTAATAATCAAAAAGTACTTCATTATGTTGCTGTAAATGCTAGAACAAAAGAAACAATGGGTAGTGTTCCTATTTATATGCCAAAATTAATTGGAATTTCTATTTTAATAGAAATCCTTGGTATTCTTACTATGCTATGGATTGATTTTGACTATAATTGGGCTTTCTTATTTGCAGGAATTGTTTATTTCTTTTTCATGTTTTTCCGTTATCGTAATGCGAATGCAAGACATAAATATGAAACAGAAACAAAAACTAGTATTTCTAACTTAAGAAAGGTAGACCAGTTTGTGAAGTCCGAACAAGGACTTTCCAATTCTAAAATCAATGGTGTAAATAATACTGCAATCCATGGTTCTGAAATGAGTAATGAGTTGATTAATAAACTTATTGATCAAAATGGAGTTGCTAGTATCATTAAAAATAATATAGAAAGAAGGAATAAAAAATGAATTGTCCAAATTGTGGAACTTACAATGAAATCAATGCTAGTTTTTGTATGAAATGTGGGGGTGCACTGAATCAAAATAGTGAACTAATAACAAATAAAATGAGTGAAACAAACTCTTTTACGCAAAATGAGGAAGCTATAGAAACAAATGAGAAAAAGGAAATGCCTCCATTTCATTATTTATCATTTTTGATAGCGTTTTTATTAAAACCATTTCAAACATTTAAAGAAAATGATAGTCAATTAAAGAATACCAAAACATCTCTTATTTTAAGTGTAATTTCGGTAATTGGTTTGGCTTTTGTTAATATAATTAGAACGATAATTACTACAATTCACGTAGCAAGTTTTGATTATAAAAAAGGGTATACCTATATTTGGAAATGGGAAAATTTAAAAAATATTAAATGGTTGGAAATCATTTTTCAAAATCTATTGATTTTTGTAGGAGTCGTTCTAGTAATTGCCGTAGTATTTTATATTATGAGTTTAATTTTCAAAAAGAATATAAGTTTTGTAAAAACATTATCTATTTCAGCAATATCTATGCTTCCTATTTTACTTAGTATGTTTCTTGCGACTTTCGCTGGATTCATTTGGAATCCTTTAAATATTGGTATTACTTTAATTGGATGTGTATATTCAATTATCATTCTATATGAACTTATAAATAGTGAAGTTTCTTTAGAAAAAGATTATAAAATTTATTTTAATACTATTTGTTTTGGAATACTTATTGTTTTGGGTTATTATTTTTTCATGAAGTTTTTTATTGGTTCTGCGATTGCTAGTTCACTTCCATCTTCAGCCAATGATTTTTTGAATAATTTTAAATAATGTGAAATTTAAAATTCCATAGGGTCTACTGGTATTAATGTTCCATCACAATGAGCACAAGGAAAAGTTGGCAAATTCTTATTGCCGGCGATTTTATAGATGTCGGAGTAATGATGAATGATTTCATAAGGCATATCTATTTTTTCTTTAAATTTATTACATTGATATGTGATATGTCTTTTTATTTCTTTTTCTTCATCATCCATACAAAGTTTGTAAAAATCAACACCTAAAACAAGAGAGATACGCCATAGTGCTCCTAAAGAAAATGTTTGGTGGTAATTTGATTCTATTCCCCGAATAAAAGAAAGAGAATAATCGATTTCTTCTGCTAACTTTTCTTGTGTCCATCCTTTTAATTTACGATATTTTTTCACATTTTTACTAATGACATTATAAATGTAATTTTCATCATTTTTATTAAATTTCACTTTGATCACCTCTAGAAATAAAATTGTTTATACTTTAATTATCTACTAAAAATAATATATTTTTAATTCACTATTTATGAATATTTTTTATAAAAAATACAAAATTAATGTATTTTTTCAAAAAGAAAAAAAGTTTTTATGTGAAAATATTAAATGAAAAGAAAATTTTAACAATCATAAGAGTAATCATTTCATTTTAATTTCTGGCAAATTAATTTTAAGAAAGGGGTAAATGTAAAAATGAAAAAGAAAGTGTTATTAGTTTTTTTGGTTATTTTAATTATTATTTTTATAGGAATAGGAATTTTTTATTTCATTTTTAGAGAAGATTATAGTAAATATGGTGAAACGAATGAAATAGATATGATTTCTTATGTTCGTGATGAAAATAATCGTTTAAAGTGGATGAAAGGAAATTTTAGTCAAACAAAAGTGAATAATGAAACAGATGCTTTGTTAGTTTTAGAAGAAATCAAAGAAGATTTAGAAATTACAGATGTAAAAGAACAAGTAAAATTTGATTATAAAGAAACGGTCAATGGTATTACTTATTATCATTTTAGCGAAATTTATCAAGATATTTTAGTAATGGGACAAACACTTATATTGAGTGTAGATAAAGATGGAAATGTTCTTTCTTATAGTGGTTCTTATATTCCTTTATCTTCTATTTCTATTACCAAATTAAAAGATTCGGAAATAAATAAAATCTTAAAAGATAAGTATAGTGATGAAATAACTATTTTAAAGAAAGAAGAGGAAGTTTGGGCTTTAGATCATCCAAAATTTATTTATGATATTATTTTTCATACAGAAACAGAATTACAAGAAGTAATTATTGATGCAGAAACAAAAGAAATATTAATGGAAACACTTCCTATAGATCAAGCTGAAGATTTTCCGTTTAAAATGACAGGATTAGATGGATTAAATTATACAATTCATTTAGAAAAATTTTTTGATGTTGGAAGTTTGAAAAATCGTTATCGATTTCATGATATAACAAGAGATATTTATATTTCTGATTACAGTTTACTTGGTGGTGTATCTGGTATATTTGTAAGTGCTTTGCCAGGAAAATATCCTATTGAAATTGATATAGAGGATGGCAGTGTTGAAACAGGGT
>CANQEG010000080.1 GCA_947594705.1 uncultured Bacilli bacterium
TAAATTAGTCATATGGTCAAACATATAACTCATATCAGTTACTTTACTGGTATCAAAACGCTCTCCTAAATTTAACTTGGTTAATGAACTCATTCCTTCAAACATATAACTCATATCTGTTACTTTGCTTGTGTTAAATTGTTCTCCCAATGTTAAATTGGTTAATAAACTCATTCCAGCAAACATACTATTCATATCGGTTACATTACTCGTATCTAAAGATGATACATCTAATGTTTCTATTGAACTAGAGCCATCATTATAACTAGATAAAGCAAACATATAACTCATATTTTCTGTTTTACTGGTATCTAAATTTTCTAATCCATCTATTTCCGTTACTTTCCCATAACCATCAAACAAATGAGAACTATCATAATTTGCTTTTACTTTGCCATTTGCTTGTATATAAGCTGTATATTGTTCAGAATTATCTTCATTTGGTACTAAATAACTCATGACACTTTCATCTTCTTCAGCACTTTCATCAAATGATTGTTCCGCATCTTCATGTGATGTTAATGTATTCTCTATTACTATTTTGGTAATTTGTTCTCTATAAGCTCCCATTCCTTTCGTATCTGGCATATCAAAAGTACATTGTTCTTCATCTTGTAATTCTTCCATACATTCTGGAATAATTTGAGGAATCATTTCTATTTTTCTTAACATTCCTTTGTCTGGTTTCTTATATGCAGCATTGATGGTTACTTTCCCTTTCCAATGTGCATTCGTTGTTTTTTTACCACTTTCTGTTTCTAATGGGGTATCTTCATCTAATAATAAATACATACTGAAATCTTTTGTTTCTTCTTTTTCGATTGTAAAATTATATAAATTATAAGCTTCTATTGAATTATTAAGCAATCTATTATCATTGACATCACTCGCGGTTAATTTATAATGGCCATTCTCATCTGATTGATTTAATATGGTTGTTTCATCTACATTTATCTTTTCATTTCCTTCATATAGTACTACATCTACCCATTCATCATCTAACTGAGTTTCATCAGTCCCTACTGGTAATACCTCTAAATTAATTGATAGATTTGCTTTATTTGCACATTTATTTGTTATAGTAAAATGATATGGTGTATTACTCGCAAAAAACATTGTTTGTTCTTCTTCTGTCATAGGGTATGCATTTAATAAATGTATATCATTTTCATCTGTAAAATCAAATTGCAAACAACTTGTATATACTACGTTTTCATCTGTTTGTTGTAAGGTTATTTGCCAAAAAGCATAAGAAAGTCCTATTAAAGTTAATGTAAAAATACATAATCCTAATATTAGTAATGTTTTCTTTCTTTTTTCCATTTACTCTTACCTCTCATTCTTATTAATGAACTTTAAAAAATTACTATCTTTACAATAGTAATCTTAGCATGAATACCCCCCCCCCGAAACAAGTTTTTTTTATTTTGAAAATAGAAAGTTTTACATTTTTTGACATAAGAAAAGAACTAAACGCTCATTAGTTCTTGTTCTTTTTCTTTCAGTTTTTCATCTACTAGTTTATTATATTTTTGAATACATTCTTGTACTTTCTCTAATTCTTTTTTTTCTTCATCTTCAGGAAGTTCTAATTTTTTTATTTCATTGTTTTCATCTTGGCGAATATTTCTTAATGCTACTTTAGTTTCTTCACATTCATTTTTGGCTTGTTTTACATATTCTCTTCTTCTATCTTCTGTAAGTTCAGGAATTGTTAAAATAATCATTTCTCCATTATTTACAGGTGTGATTCCTAAATTGGCTTCATTAATAGAACGTTCCATTTCTTTTAAAACACTGCGGTCAAATGGTTTAATAAACAATTGTCTTGCTTCTGGAACGGTAATATTTGCCAAACTTTGTATAGGAGTTGGTGTTCCATAATATTCTACCATAATTCCATTTAACATCGCAGGATTCGCTCTTCCTGCTCTAATATTTAAAAGTCGACTATCTAAATTATCTAATGCTTTTTGCATTAAGCTTTCTGTATTCATAACTCTCCTTCTTTCTTATTTTCTAATTCAAAATAGCTATTCAAGTCTTCTATTTTATTTACTCCGGGCCATTCTTTTTCATATTTCCCATTTTTAAAGTATATGAGATTCGGTAATTCTTTTTGATGTTCCATAAAATTTAAAAATTGTTCCGATTCTTTTATTTTTTTATATTCTATATAATAAGTCGCTAGAAGATTGGCATCTTTTACTTCTTTTATTGTATTTTCATACTCTTTACACATATCACAATAAGGACTGGAAATATATAATAAAAAGGTTTCCTTATTTTGAATCCGATTTAAAACAGTATTCACATCGATTTTATCTAAAAATAGAATATCTAATTCCGGAGCATCAATTTCACCAAAAACTTTCGTATTATCATTAGGTTCTTCTTTAATAAAATGCATTGCGATTTTATCTCCAAAAGTTAAGAAAATTAATAAAAAGAGAAAGAAGATACAATAAGCAATCTCTTTTTGTTTTTCATTCCAACTAAAGATTTCTTTCGCATTCTTTTTCATGATGACACCTCTAAAAATTGTTTAAACCATAAAGACATTTCATTTCGTTTTTGCATTTTTCGTTCATTTGTCCAATAATCGGTTACACTTGTTTTTCCTTTCACAATTGCCGTTTCATCATCATATTTGATAATTTCCCCATCTTTTACAAGAATCAAAGCAGGAACATAAATATTGGTTTCATTATCTTCAATGACTGGTAAATAGGATTCTAAAATCTTTACAATATTTTCATAATATCTTTGATTAAACGTTCTATCTTGCGAAATATTATAATAATAAATTTCTTTAACTTTATTTTGTATCGCGATATCATTTAAAAGATCGGCATAAGAAGAACACCAACTATTTTCAGGATAACAAAGAAAAATGATTCCCGAACCACTATTTAATAGTTCTAAAATTTCTTTACTTGTTTTATAGTGAAAAACATTTTGTGAAGTGATTCCATATTCTTCGGTAAACTTCGCGGCATCATCAACATGAGATATGGGTGGTGTATAATCTTTCATTCCTAAATAGCAAAAAGCAAAAATTAAAAAGAAAAAGCTTAACACATAAAAAACTTTTTGAACTATAGGCATTGGTTTTTTCTTTACTTTCATAGTAACACTCCCTAAAAATATTATAGCAAGAAAGAGTTAGAAAAAAAAGACACTTTGTCAAAAAAGTGTCTAGAATACGTTAATTACCATTGACTTGTTTCATTACTTCTTCAGCGAAGTCATCACTTCTTTTTTCCATTCCTTCGCCAACTTCATAACGAATTGCATATTTTATTTCTCCAGCATTATTTTTTACATAAGTACTTACACTTATATTTCCATCTTTAATAAATGCTTGTTCTGCTAAACAAATTTCTTTAAAGAATTTTTGAATTCTTCCATCTACCATTTTTTCAGCAATTTCTGCAGGTTTTCCTTCACTCATAGCGATTTCTTTTTGAATTTTTCTTTCATTTTCTACAACTGATTCAGGAACATCTTCAATAAAGACATATTCAGGACGCATAGCAGCTTGTTGCATTGCTACTTCTTTTGCTACTTCTTCATTTGCGCCTTTAAGAACTACCAAACTAGCAATTTTTCCTCCCATATGAAGATATGCTCCAAAACATTCTCCATCTTCAATATTGAGAATAGTAAAACGACGTAAAGAAAGTTTTTCGCCAATTTTAGCCGTTTTTGCAACAATTAAATCATTAATAGTTTCATCTTCACAAGGAAGAGAAAGAGCTTCTTCCAAAGTTTTGGCATCACTTTTTAATAAAGCCTTTCCAATACTTTGAATCATTTCTTTGAATTCTTCATTTTTACTTACAAAATCTGTTTCTGAATTTACTTCTAAAATTACCGCTTTGTTTCCTTCCACAAAAATATTTGCTAATCCTTCAGCTGCAATTCGACTTTCTTTTTTGGTTGCTTTGGCAATTCCTTTTTCGCGAAGATAATCAATTGCTTTTTCCATATCTCCATTTGTTTCTGATAGAGCTTTTTTGCAATCCATCATGCCAGCTCCTGTTTTTTCTCTTAATTCTTTTACCATTTGGGCAGTAATCATATTCTCTTTTTTCCTTTCTATTTTTTATTTTGTTAAAGCCGCGATTAAGTCATCTTTTTTCATAGTAGAATACCCTTTAATTCCTACTTCTTTGGCTTCTTTTTTTAAATCAGCAAGAGTCATTTTGGCATACTCTTTTTTTGTTTCTTTTTTAGCTACTTTTTTCTCTTCCTTTTTTTCTTCTTTAGGTGTTTCTTTTTGCTCTTTTTCTTTTGGTTCTGTTACTTCTTCTTGTTCTTTCTTTTCTTCTTTTTCTTCTTCTTTCTTAGAAGACTCATTATGTTCTTCTCCCGCTTTATCTTCCTCTGTAACATAATCCACAATTTCAAGTCCATTTACTTCACAAATTGCATTATTTAATGCTCCAAGAACAACTTTAATTGCACGTACAGCATCATCATTTCCTGGAATGACATAATCTACATCATCAGGATCACAATTGGTATCAATTAAACCAAATACCGGAATGTTTAATTTTCTGGCCTCGCGAATGGCATTATATTCTTTTTTAGAATCAATAATAATTAATGCTTGTGGTAATTTTACCATTTCACGAATACCTTCTAATAAACGATTTAATTTATCATATTCTTTTCTTAATTTAATAACTTCTTTTTTTGGTAGTACATCAAATACTCCATTTTTTTCCATATTTTCGATTTCTTCCAAACGACTAACTCTTTTACGAATGGTTCTAAAATTGGTAAGGGTTCCACCAAGCCAACGTTCAGTCACATAATAAGAATGACTTCTCATCGCTTCTTCTTTTACTACTTCCCCAGCTTGTTTTTTGGTTCCTACAAATAAAAATGTTCCACCATTGCTAGCAATAGAATGCATTTCTTCGTAAGCTTTTTCAATTCCTTCCACACTTTTGTCCAAGTCAATGATATAAATATCATCTCTTGTTCCATAAATATAAGGTTTCATTTTTGGATTCCATCTTTTTGTTTGATGTCCAAAATGAACTCCAGCTTCTAATAAAATACTTTTAGAAAC
>CANQEG010000081.1 GCA_947594705.1 uncultured Bacilli bacterium
AACAACATTAAATTTAGGGGAACATTTTGATACCAGTCAGGTAACAGATATGGGTTATATTTTTTCTAGTATAGGTGTAACTGAATTAAATTTACCAGATTCATTTGATACAAGAAATGTCATATATATGGATAATATGTTTCTGGTATAGGTGTAACTGAGTTAAATTTACCAGAATCGTTTGATACAAGAAATGTAACAGATATGAGTTGGATGTTTTATGGAATGAGTGCATTAACAGAATTGGATTTATCTCAATATGATTTTGATACAAGCAATGTAACAGATATGAGTAATATGTTTGAAGGAATGAGTGCATTAATAGATTTAAAATTAGGATTAAATTTTAATACCAGTAATGTAACTAATATGGACTGTATGTTTTCTTCTATGGAATCTTTAGAAACATTAAATTTACCAGAATCATTTGATACCAGTAACGTAACCGATATGAGTTCTATGTTTGTTGAAATGAGTGCATTAACTACATTAAATTTAGGAACTCAATTTGATACAAGTAAAGTAACCGATATGAATTCTATGTTTGAAGGAATAAGTTCTTTAGATACCTTAGATTTATCCCAATGTAATTTTCGTACAAGCAATGTAACAGATATGAGTAATATGTTTGAAGGAATGAGAGCATTAACCACCTTAGATTTAGGAACTCAATTTGATACAAGTAATGTAACAAGTATGTATAGTATGTTTTCTAATATGAGTTCTTTAGAAACTTTGGAATTAGGAGATCAATTTAATACAAACAATGTAACAGATATGAGCGATATGTTTTCTGGAATGAGTGCATTAGAAACATTAGAATTAGGTTCTAATTTTGATACCAGTCAAGTAACAGATATGCATGGCATGTTTTCTGCAATGGGATCTTTAACAAATTTAGATTTAAAAGATAAATTTTATACCATTCAAGCAATTGATATGGGTCAAATGTTTTACAACGATTCAAGTTTAACTTCTATAAATTATGGCGATCATTTTATTCGAAATCCTAATGCTGAAAACACTTATGCTATGTTTGATGGTTGTCCAGAAACATTAAATAAACCAACAGATGAATCTTGGGCTTGAGAATCTTGGTATAATCTTTCATAAGAAGAAACTTTTTCTTCTTTTTTTTGATTAAAAATGTTTCTTTTCTTCCATAATAATATTGGTGAATATGTATGAATGAAATATTAAATGCGGTATTTCGAACTATTTTCTTTTACTTTTTCATTGTTTTCTTATACAGGCTAATGGGTAAAAGAGAAATTGGTCAACTGGGAATTATCGATTTAATTGTCTCTATTTTAATTGCAGAGCTAGTCGCAATTTCGATTGAAGACATGGACAAATCTCTTTTTCAAACCATTATTCCTTTAACTTTATTAGGTGGTTTAGAAATATTACTTGCCTATATTAGTATTAAATCACGAACCTTTAGAAGAATTTTTGGCGGTAAACCATCCTTAATTATTTGTAACGGAAAAGTAAATTATAAAGAAATGGTAAGACAAAGATATAGTATGGATGATTTATTATTAAGTTTAAGACAAAATGAAATTAAAGATTTAAATGAAATTGAATATGCTTTTTTAGAGCCAAATGGAAAGCTTTCTATTTTTAAATATAATTTATTTCGCATTCGTTCTAGTTACCCAATGCCTATTATATTAGATGGCGAAGTAAATAAAAAAACGTTAGAGTTTTTAAAAAAAGAACAAACTTGGTTAGAACAAGAATTAGAAAAAAAAGGATTATCTATTGCCGATATTTTCTATGCCTTTTATAAAAATAAACGGATTTTCTTTATTAAAAAAAATGAAATTTAAAAAATGCTTGCAATTTATAAAAATTTATGTATAATAATACTCGTGATTTCTTTTTGGGATCACTTAGAACACGATTTGGTCAAGAAATAGCTCTTATATAGGGCTATTTTTTGCATATAAAAATAATTGAAACAAAACCCATATTTCGACAATTTTTTTACATTTTGTTTGGTATACTTTTCATGGTGATGTTATGAAAAAGATGTTTTTTCCAATCTTTTTGGCAATGATAAGTGGTATCTCTTTAGCAATTCCTGTGTTTTTTCAACCTACCAAAAAAGAAACACCAGAATTGTTATCTATTTATGTTTTACAAACCGGAGTATTTGAAAATTTTCAGAATGCCCAAGAAGAACAACAAAAATATACTTCTTCGATGATTTATTATGATGAAGATGTATATCGTGTTTTAGTAGGAGCATCAATGAGTTTAGAAGGATTAGAAAAAATTAAAAAAACGTTACAAAATCAATCAATTTCTTACTATGAAAAAACGCTGATGATAAAACCTGAGGAAACACAAATGTTTAAAAATTATAATGTAATGTTAGAAAAAGCCCAAAGTGAAGATGCTATTTTACTTTTGAATCACAAAATATTAGAAAAGATGGTGGAAACATGAAATTGAAAGAATACCCCAAAGAAGAAAAACCACGTGAAAAAGTAAAAGAAAAGGGAATTGAAAGTTTAAGCAATGCCGAACTCTTAGCTATTTTGCTTCGAACTGGTACCAAAGAAGATTCCGTAAATGATTTTAGCGTAAAAATATTAAAAGAAATTGGTGGTTTAGAAGGATTAAAAAATTTACGTTTATCAAAACTTTTAAAAATCAAAGGATTAGGAGAAGCGAAAGCCATTACTTTACTTGCCGTAGTAGAATTAGGAAAAAGATTAGAATTAAAAAAAAGAAAATTATTTCGAAAAATAAAAAATACCAATGATGTATTTTTAGAATATCAAGATTATTTTTATGATAAAAAACAAGAAGAATTTTTAGTAGTATTTTTAAATGCCAAAAATGAAATTATTGGAGAGAAAGTGATCTTTTTAGGAACTGCCAATCAAAGTTTGGTGCATCCTCGAGATATATTTCGAGAAGCTATTTTAAATAATGCCGTGAAAATCATTTGCATTCATAATCATCCAACAGGAGATGTAACTCCTAGTAAAGAGGATCATATGATTACCAAACGATTAAAAGAAACGGGAGATATTATAGGAATTTCGTTTCTCGATCATGTAATTATTGGCAAAAATAAATATTATAGTTTTTTAGAGGGAGGATACTTATGATGCGGAGTCATATTGTCTTTTTTGGTTCTTTTTTTCTCTTTTTCTTTTTGTTTTTTGGTTTAGATTTTCTATGCTCTTTGATAATTAAAACCGATCAAAACCTATCTTTTCAAAATGTCTCAGAGATAGAGTATGAAGCATTAAAAAAAGAATATGATGCTTTAATGACATCAGAAAACTTTGCTCTTACTTTAGAAGAAAAACCAATTATTACAAAAGTCGTAAGTCATGATCCCTATATATTTTTTGAAGAAGTAACGATTTTAAAAGGAAAATATGAAAATATCGAAGTAGGGGATGTCGTATATAATGAACTTGGGTATATTGGAAAAGTAGTAGATGTTAAAGATCATCATAGTATTGTTCGCCTTTTTACCAATCGCGATAATACCATTCAAGTAAAAATACAAAATAGTTATGGTATTTTTCAAAAAGATATCAATCAATTTGTTGTCAAAAATATTACCAGTAAAGAACCAATTACCGAAGGAAGTATTGTCTATACTTCAAATTATTCGGAAATTCCTTTTGAAATGCCTTTAGCCAAGGTAACCAAAGTAGAAACTTCTTCTATTGAACAAACTCTCATTGTAACACCTCTAATAAAAGTCGAAGAATTAAATTATTGTTATATTAGAAAGGCCAAGATATGATTAATGCATTTTTTCCTATTACTTTTTTTCTTATCTTTTTTACATATTCAAAATCAATTTCTTATTCAATTCTATTTTTTATGGGACTAATTTTAGATCAAGTCTATTATTCTTTATTTTATTTTCATACTATTTTATTTACCTTTTTTTATTTGATTGGGTTATTTTTACCACCTTGTAAAAATATCTTTGTAGTTACGATAAGAACGATTCTTTTTACAAGTTTATATTTTCTATTTGTATTTTTAATTACCAAAAATTTTTCAATTTTAGTATATGGGTATCAAATGCTTTGGAATATTGTTCTTGCGATTTTACTATTTTCTCCTACGCGAATTCATATCAAAAAGAAGTATTTTGGCCTTTTTTTTGGGTAGACAAAAAAGGTTTTTTTTGTTATTCTAAATGAAGAAAGTAGGGAGTATTATGAAACATAGAAATTTTGAAATTGTGAAAGGGTATGAAGAGAAAGACATTCATCTTCCCAAAAGAAGTACCAAGTTTGCGGCCGGGTATGATGTGGAAGCAGCTGAAGACACATTAATTCCGGTTTTTACTCCGGGATGTAAACCAACTTTAATTCCCACAGGATTGAAAGCATATTGTGAAGAAGATGAATTTTTTATGTTAGTGAATCGTAGTTCTGGTCCTAAAAAAGGGTTTTTGATGGCCAATAGTATTGGAATTATAGATCATGATTATTATGGAAATGAAAGCAATGATGGGCATTTTTATTTTCAATATTTTAATTGTTCTGATCATGATATTTTAGTCAAAAAAGGCGATGTCATTGGGCAAGTAATTTTTATGAAATATTTAACAACAGATGATGATGAAGCCGAAGGAATCAGAAAAGGTGGATTTGGTTCAACAGATTCTCCTTAGTTGTAACTATTCAGACATAAAAAGATAGAAAAAGTAAAAACTATCTTTTTTTTATGTGAATAAGTAAAGAAATTTGC
>CANQEG010000082.1 GCA_947594705.1 uncultured Bacilli bacterium
CATATAAAAAATCACCCTAGTTTCCTAGAATGAGTTTATCACATATACCCCCCCCCCAAGTCAATTTACACATTATTTACAATTTTGAGTTGTAAAGTTTTTTTCGTTTATTGAAACTTTGTAATATCTTCTATTTTACTAACAAAATAAGGTATGTCTTTTTCTTTCTCTTTTAAAAGGAACGCAAATGTATCATCTACATAAAAGTATCTTGGATCATCTACTAAAGGCAATGATGTGGTGATAGTAACATCTATTCCTGATTCACTTTTTATCGTTCCACCTTTTTCATTTAAAGAAAATTTTATAGATTGGATTGCTTTATCAATAAAGCCTATTCCATTATAGGTTATAAATGGTTTCTCTTGTAATTCT
Source organism: uncultured Bacilli bacterium (assembly GCA_947594705.1). Lineage (GTDB taxonomy): Bacteria > Bacillota_I > Bacilli_A > RF39 > UBA660 > Ventrenecus. The sequence goes on from CANQEG010000082.1 coordinate 376, forward strand.
TTATATTCTTTTTCGACATAAAAATTTATGTAAGGAATTTTTAATTTATCGCTACTCATAAGGTAAGTTACACCATTATACTTTTCTTTCTTTTCTTTAATTATTTTGTAAATATCTTGAAAATTATCTCCAAAAGGATTTTTACAAAATATAATTTCATCATTAGATGTAGTCTTTATGGAAAAAGCAAAATCATTCACACTATAATAATACCATACTTTGACTTGATTCCTTAGTTTTTCAGAATTGTTTTCAATACCAAAATATTTACACTTCTTATTTTGACCAAATTTTCCATTCCCTAACTTATCAAATCGATATGGAAATTCAAAAGAACGATATAACATTGCATAGAGAAAATATTTCTTTTTTTCTGGATTTAATTCGTTATTTAACTTTTCTTCCCGCCAATCAAACTTATCTAATATATCACTTTTTTGATGAAATTTCTCTTCAATTGTTTTTTCAATTTGTTTTTTTAATTCTAAAGTTTTTAAATCACATACTTTATAATAATATTTTTCACTTAACATACTTTCGGTAAATTCTTCTTCATTTAAATGTTTGGCATAAATTTCTTGCGGAGAAAAAATGATATCTTTCTTGGCTATATTATTTTTTAAATCATTCCAAACAAGCTCAAAAGTAGCACACCAACAACAATTTGATGATATTTCATCTTTTAAAGTTGGAACAACAACTACTTCACTTTCTTTGTTTTTTTGAAACCATTTTTTTAACTTATTTTCTTTCATATTATATCCTTTCTAATCTTTATTTTCATACGCAAGTAAATCTCTAATATCTTTTTCCGTAAGATTTTTTAAAATCGTATTGTCATCCATATCTTTTTCAATCATTTTATCAGATAATACTTTTTTCTTTTCTTGTAATTTTAATATTTTTTCTTCAATGGTGCCTTTACATATTAATTTAATTACTTCCACAGTTTTGGTTTGCCCAATTCGATGTGTTCTATCAGTTGCTTGATTTTCCGCTTGAGGATTCCACCATAAATCTAGATGGATTACTACATCGGCACTGGTAAGATTCAGTCCTGTTCCACCACTTTTTAACATGATTAAAAAGACATTCGTATTATCTTTATTAAAGGAATCAACTAACATTTGTCTTTGTTTTGATGGAACATCTCCGGCAATGGTATAACTAGAGATATTTTCCTTTTCTAATTCTTTCTTAACTATTTCTAATGCCGTTTTAAAACTTGTAAACAATAATATTTTATGTCCATTTAACACTACTTCTTTTATAATTTTTATTAAGTTTTCTATTTTGGCACTTCCACCCTGATAATTTTCTATAATAATACTTGGATCTATACAAATTTGTCTTAATCTTGTGAGTAAACTTAAGATTATCATTTTATTTTTGGTAAATCCACCTTGATTAATATATTTTGTCATTTCATCATTGGCATATTTTACTTCAGCAGCATATATTTTTTTCTGTTCTTCTGTAAGATCGATAGAAATATTATTTTCTATTTTATCAGGTAAATCTTTTACTACATCTTTTTTCTTTCTTCTTAGTATAAATGGTTGAATTTGAATTTTTAAATTATGTAATAGTTCGTTTGTTTCTTCATCAAATGTATCTTTTATTTTATATTTTTGTTGAAACTTCATTAAGTTTGATAAGAATCCGGGCATTATAAAATCAAAAATACTCCAAAGTTCTACAATTGAGTTTTCAATCGGTGTTCCTGTTAAAGCCATTTTGGTTTCAGATACAATACTTTTTACCGCTTTGGCAAGACCTGTTTTCGGATTTTTTATATTTTGGGCTTCATCAATGATACATACCCGAAACTGTTTTTCTTGATATATTTCTAAATCTTCTCTTAATAATCCATAAGAAGTAATATATATAGAACCAGTAAAATTTTTTAATTTGTCTCTTCGTTCATTTCTTGCTCCCGCGAATACATGGTATGTTAGTTCAGGCGTAAATTTTAATATTTCATTTTCCCAGTTATACACTAAAGATGTAGGACAAATGATTAAGAATTTGGCATCTTTTTCTTCTTCTTTTAAATGGCGAAGAAAAATTAACGTTTGTAAAGATTTTCCAAGCCCCATTTCATCAGCAAGAATTCCTCCAAAACCACATTTACAAATTGTATACAACCACTTTACACCAGCGATTTGATAGTCTCGTAAAGTTTTTTTCTCTTCTTTGGTGAATTCTATTTCCACATTTTGAAATTCTTTAAATTGATGAATAAACTCTTGAAATAAAGAATCTGTTTCAATAATTTTATATTTATTTTCTCTTAATGAATCTAAATATAAAGCACGATATTTCGGGATTTCTCCATGTCCTGATAGCTCCATTTCCGTAGTAAGTTCTTCTAATTCTTTTAAGCTTTCTTGCTCTAAAGATAAGATATTGCCATCTTTTAGTCGATAGTATTTTTTCTTTCCTTTTAATGAAGTTAAAATATTGTCTAATTCTTTTTCATCTACTCCCTCTAATGTAAAATCATAATGTAAAATTTGGTCTTTACCAATACTAAAATGACCTCCTACTGTATTTTTTTTCAAAATATTTGTATTTTTTAATTTTTCAGAAGTAAAAACAGGGTATTTTACACTTAGTTGTTCTAATCCTCCATCCATAAAATCACAAATGGCATCAAAATCTAATAAAACAAATTCATTACTATCTTTTTGAAAGCCATATTCTTTTAGTTCTTCAATTATTTTATTTTCGTGTTCTATATCACGAATAATATTTTCTCTATTTTCAAAATAGCTAATTTCTTCATCTTTATATATAAATTTAGGGATACAAGTGATATCTTCTTCATTTAAGTCAAAATAAAGTCTTACTTCAGGTTTCGTTATCATAATGATATCATTGGTTGTTTCATCAAACTGAATGGTATCTTTAACAGCTCGTAGTAAAGTTTTTTGAAATGTTGGGAATTCTGATTCCGAGAAAACCAATTCATCCATGTTGTTATTTACACATTCTTTTAATAAAAAACGTTGTTTAGAATTTAAGTGATAAATGGTGTTTTCTAGTAATACATATTCTAAGTCATCCGTAAGAATTTCTAAACTTTTATCTTCTTTATCTATTTTTAAATCATACATTCCTTTGTCTTTTGATAACTTAATTGGAAAAGGAAATCCTTCTTGGAAAGAACTAGGATACTCATTTTCATTGATATGAATTTCATTGGGAAAGGCTTTTATAATTTTTTTCACAGCAGTATCATCTAATACTACGGAATTGCCATCAGCATATCTTCTTAAGAATAATCCATCTAATATTTCAAATAGTTTCAAAGAGGATTCACTAAAAAAATGAAGTTTGGGATCATAAGTAAAATTTACCCCAAAAGAATATTTTTGATTGTTACGAAACGAAGAACGAAAACTTGTATATTTACTTATCAAAGAATACATTTTTTCTTGACCAATTTTGACTTTTAACACTACCGCATTATAATAGTAACTGGAAACTTTGGTAAAATATGGGATAACAAAAACTTCTTCTTTTTTGCCTGTTTCTTCCTCAAATACTTGGGCAAATTTTTGAAATAATTTTTGAGTTTTCTCAGTAATGGAATTGATATTTTTCATAGCAAATAATTTTTCAGAATAACAAGTAAGACAAGCGGCAACATGTTTACAAGAATGAAAACTTTTAAATTGTGGACAAGTACAAAAAGTATCTTGAATTTGATTTTTAGATATTATTATTTGAACCACATATTTACGATATGTTTCTTCTGATGTAACTAAAAATTGATATTGTTTTTGATGATCTATTTCAGTTTTACCAACATATTTAATTTTTTCTTCTTCATAATTTAACCCTTTTTGATAATCTGTTTTTTCTACTACTTTTAATATTTCTTTTTCAATGTTATTCATTATTTATCACCTCATGAAAAAAAGAGCTTTTTCCTTTCACTCTTTTTATTTTAACATAGTTTATTTTGTTTGTAAAACTTTTTTTCAAACAAATGTTTTACTTCCTATTTACTACCGCTAGGACAATAATTAGCACCACGGCAATTAAAATTCCAAATACTAAAATGTTTAACACATCACTTGACATATATTGAAGTAAAAAATGTTGAATATTTCCCCATATTTCTTTAAAAAAAGAAATTACAGGATCAAAAAACTCATTTATGGAACTAGCTATATCTAAAAAATACATAATATCACTCTACTTTCTTATAAATATTATAATATATACTTGCAAAAGAAACAAGAATTTGTTAAACTAATTGTACATGGCGGAACTGGTGAAGTGGTTAACACGCCGGATTG
>CANQEG010000083.1 GCA_947594705.1 uncultured Bacilli bacterium
CTTTCTTGCTTAAAAGCAAGGCCTATTCTACACATATTTTTCATCTTTGCAAGCGATTCGACAAAATATGACAAAATTTGTGCTTTACGCGTTCAAAATTCTTATATCAATATTTTTGACATTTAGGACAAAAATAGGTACTTCGACCACCAATTCTTTCCATTTTAATTAAAGAGTTACATACAAAACATTCTTTTCCTTCTCTTTTATGCACTTTTAAACATTGTTGAAACATACCGGTTACACCCAAAGAGGATGTATAACTTCGAATCGTTGTTCCTCCCATAGAGATTGCTTCTTCAATAATTTTATTTGCGGAATGACAAATTTTATCACAGTCTTTTAATGTTAAATTTATTCCTAATTTTTGAGGAGAGATTTGAGCATCAAATAATACTTCATTGGCATAAATATTTCCTAGTCCACTAATGATTGTTTGATCTAACAAAAGAGTTTTTATAGGAAGATTATGTTGATGAAATGATGCATATAAATATTCTTTTGTTAAATGGTTGTCTATAGGTTCAATTCCTTGTTTTTTGATTCCTTCAAATTCATATAATTTTTCTTTTAATACTAATTTCATTCGCCCAAATTTTCTAGTATCATGGTAACGCATTACACTTCCATCAGCAAAAATAAATTCTACATGTTCATGTTTTTCTAATATGTCATTCTTATCTTTTAAAAAGAATTTTCCTTCCATTCTCAAATGACTTAACAAATAATGCGTATCTGTTTCAAATAAAAGCCATTTTCCAATTCTTTTTATATCAATAAATTCTTTTCCTACCAAAGAAGATTTCACAGTACTTTCATCATCCATTAAAATAGGTTTATAATATACTTTAAAATCAACAATCTTTTTATGTAAAATTCTTTTCTTCAATGTATTTCTTACGGTTTCTACCTCTGCTATTTCAGGCATAATGAATCACTCCTTCCTTTATTTTAACAAAATTGAAGGCAAGAAAAAAGAGATTTTTTCTCTTTTAATTTCTGAGTTTTTTATTTCATTTTATTTGGTATCATACCAATTGACTCCATAATCATGACTTACTTTTAAAGGAACGGATAACTCTATGGTATGGGTCATAATATCTGTAACAATGTTTTCTACTTTTTCTTTTTCACTTTCAATGACATCAAAAATCAGTTCATCATGGACTTGTAAAACCATTTTGGTTTCTATATGTTCCTTTTCAAATGCTTTATCAATTTCAACCATTGCTTTTTTAATAATATCTGCACTCGTTCCTTGAATAGGCGTATTAAGGGCGATTCTTTCACCCGCTTGTCTTACCATAAATTCAGGACTTGAAAGTTCAGGAATAATTCTTCGGCGACTTAATAATGTTCTCGTTTCTCCAGTTTGATAAGCTTCCTCCACAATTTTATCCATGTAATTTTTTACTCCGGGATACAATTCATAATATTTTTGAATAAATTCTTTGGCTTCTTTGGCACTAATCTCTAAATTTTCGCCTAAGCCATACCCACTAATTCCATACACAATTCCAAAGATTACTGCTTTGGCCGTACTACGCATTTTTTTAGTTACTTCATTTTCACTCACACCATAAATATCAGAAGCTACTTTGGTATGAATATCAGCATCATGAATAAAGGCTTGTTGTAATTCTTTAGATTCAGAAATATGTGCAAGAATTCGTAATTCAATCTGTGAATAATCAGCACTTAAAAAATAATCATTACAAGGTAAAAATGCTTTTCTAATTTTTCTTCCTTCTTCATCCTTTACCGGAATATTTTGTAAATTAGGCTCAGTAGAAGAAAGTCTTCCTGTTCGAGCAAAATTTTGTTTAAAAATTGTATGAATTTTGCCATCTTCCATGATGTAAGATTCCATACCTTCTAAGTATGTAGAGTATAATTTAGTAGCATTTCGATATTCTAATATTTTTTCAATCATCGGGTGCATCCCTAGTAATTTATGTAACACTTTGACATCTGTTTTATACCCTTTTGTCGTTTTCTTTCCCCCAGGAAGACCTAATTTAATAAACAAAATTTCTCCTAATTGTTTTGGACTCGAAATATTAAATTCTTCTCCCGCCAGTTCATATATTTCTTTGGTTAAAGCATTTATTTTTTCTTTCATTTCTTCTTTCATAGAAATCAATACTTCTTTATCAACTTTCATACCTGTCATTTCCATTTTGGCAAGTACAGGGGCAAGAGGCATTTCAATATTCATAAATAAAGAATACATATCATCTCTCTTTAAATTTAAAATAGCTTGATCTCTTTCATCAAAAATAAATTTACTTTTTAACATAATTTCATTTTTCCAAAGATCCGTTAATCCTTCTTTTTTCTTCCACACATTTTCTAAAAATTCTACTTGATACCCAGAGGGAACCATATAAAAGGCAATATCATCTTTACTACTATCTTGTAATAAAGCATAGGCAATCATTAAATCCGTATTTATAATTGGACAAGAAATCCCCATTTTATGAAATGCAACAATACATTTTTTATAATCATACGTATAAACTACTTTATTTTTAATTTTTTCAATTACATCGGAAATCAATTCACATGGAACAAAATAAGATTCTACTTTCGAAGTAATTCCCATTCCTACTATATGAGATGTATGATAATTTGCGCCATCTAATTCTAAATAAAAAGCATATTCTTCACATTCTTGTAAGTCATTTATATCTTTTAATTCTTGTAATTCTAGTTTTACTTCCGTTTCTTCTTTTTTTAATCCTTTTAAAAAAGAATAGAATTCTAAATCTTCATATATAGCATATAATTCTTGTGTATCTTTAGGAACATATTTGATATCTTCTAAGTCTTTTACATCTAGAGGAACTTCACGATAAATAGTCGCGATTTCTTTACTCATAAAGGCGTTTTCTTTATCTTCTATTAATTTTTCTTTGGTTTTCCCTTTAATACTATCAATATTTTCATATATTCCTTCTAAAGAACCATATTGTTGTAATAAAGAAAGGGCTGTTTTTTCCCCAATTCCTTTTACTCCTGGAATATTATCTGAGGAATCTCCTGCTAAAGCTTTTAAATCAATGATTTTAATAGGGTCTAATTTATAATCTTCTTGAAATTTAGATACATCATAACGAATATAATCTTTTTGTTTTAATAACTTCATTTCTAATTGAGGGCTTACCAATTGTAAAAGATCACGATCCGAACTAATAATCGTTCCAATAAAATCCGGATCTTCTTCAACCATTTTAGCAAATGTTCCTATAATATCATCAGCTTCATAAGGACAAAGTTCAAAATAAGGAACTCCCATAGCCTTTAATATTTTCCTAGCATAAGGTTCTTGCATATGTAATTCTTCGGGAGTTTTCTTTCTTCCTTCTTTATAAAAATCATATTTTTCTTTTCGAAAGTTTTTGCCAATATCAAAGGCGACTGCTATATATTCCGGTTGTTCTTCATGAATAATTTTATTCATCATTCCAATAAAACCATATAATGCGTTTGTTGGGAATCCTTTGCTATTTTTTAAAAGAGTTCCACTGTAAGCTGTTGCATAATAACTGCGAAAAAGTAAATTGTTTCCATCTACTAATATTATTTTTTTCATACTACATCTTTGCTCCTATAAATATTATATCACATCCTCTAGTGAAAACTAGCAAAAAAGAACTTAGTTTACTTTTACTAAGTCCTTATAAACAAAGTTTTCACCATCAAATACAAAATGGTATTCATAAGTAGATGCCTTATCTAAATACTCAGCGACATTTATTGTCGGTTCAGTTTCTGTTTCCCATAAGTACGATACTTCATCTATGATATGCGAAGAATTTAAATCCGAATAAATCGAAACCGTTGCTTCTTTTTCTTCTGTATCAATCACCGAATCCCAATTGCTTTTTACATAGATAAGTTTTTCCGTTAAAATATATTCATCTTCACTTTTTTTGGCACTTACTAAAGTTCTGGAAAGATAAGAATTTAAACTTCCATCACATCCTTTTAAATACGTATAACTTTTTGTTCCTTTATCATATTTAAAAGCACATAAATAATCACTTACAATATACCCTGAGTCATGTGCAAAAGTAATATCGCCAAATATTTGATGAATTGTAAAACTAATATTTTCTTCTGGAATCACTTCTTCATTGGGATGACTTTTTAAATAATTTACAAAGGCACACCCTAAAATAAATTCATTGGAAAAACCATTTTTTTTATATACATTTTCTAAACTTAATACGCTATCAGTGGGATTGGCCATTTCGTATAATGCGGTTACAGCCGGATCATTTACTCTTAATTCTTCAAATTCTGGGATTTCTTTTTTTTCATTTGGATAAAAAAGATACATTCCTAATAAAATTCCTCCAACAAAAAAAACAATCAATAATAGAAGAATATTATTTTTTTTCATGACTTCATCCTCTTTTTCTAACCAAAAGTATACCATGAAAAGCAAAAGAAGTAAATTTCATTTTTACAATTTTATTTATTTCAATTAATAATTAAAAATTTTAAAAAAAGATAAAATATACTAATTTTTAAAAATTGGTATAAAAAATGCTGCAAATTTTGAAAATTGGCTAAGCAGATTTTGAAAATT
>CANQEG010000084.1 GCA_947594705.1 uncultured Bacilli bacterium
ATAATACTTCAAACATTGATTTCTTTAATGTATATAAAGAATATAATTATCACGTGTGAAATGGAACAGAGCTAAAAGATTTGTATAATACATCTTTACTGGGGGAATAAAGATGTTTTTATTTATGTTTATCATTATATTATTAATTGACATTAGTGCCTGTATTGTTTCCGGAAGAAAAAAATAAAAGTAGGAAATTATTAAAATTTATTTTATAATAGTTTTAGTTGGAGTGATAATATGAATGGCGTTTTAATTGTTGATAAAAAAGAAGGTTTGACCAGTAGAGATGTTGTAAATCAAATTTCTAAAATTTATCATACTAAAAAAGTAGGACATACGGGAACATTAGATCCTATGGCTTCTGGAATTCTTATCTTATGTTTAGGAACGTATACAAAATTAGTAAATGAATTAAGTTCAAAGAAAAAAGAATATATCGCGACTATGAAACTAGGAATTCATACAGATACTTTTGATATTACCGGAAATATCTTAAAAGAAGAAAACGTTTCTTTTTCAGAAAAGGAAATCAAAGAAGCTTTTTTAAAATTTCCAAAAAAATATATGCAACAAGTTCCCATATATTCAGCTGTAAAAGTAAAGGGTAAAAAATTATATGAATATGCCAGAAATAAAGAAGAAGTAGAACTTCCTAAAAAAGAAGTTGAAATTTATGAATTAGAAGTATTAAAAATAAAGGACAATGAAATTACTTTTAAAACTGTTGTTTCGAAAGGAACTTATATTCGAAGTTTGATTGTAGATTTAGCCAAAACTTTAAATACTTATGCTACAATGACATCTTTAAGAAGAACTAAAATCGATTGGATAACTGTAGAGGATGCATATCAATTAGACAACATTACGCCTAATACTCCTTTATTAAAAATAGATGAACTTTTTGACTATTTAAGATATGAAGTAACGAAAGAAGAAGTAAAAAAAATCCAAAATGGCAATGCTTTGTTCTTACATTCTTCTGAAAAACATTTATTTTTAACTTATGAGGGCAATGTTATAGCGCTTTATGAAAAACAAGATAATATGTATCGAATGAAATTTAAGGTGATTTAGATGCATGATATTTGGAGTCCTTGGCATGGTTGTAAAAAAATAAGTGAAGGTTGTAAACATTGTTATATGTATTACTTAGATAAAATTCATGGAAATAAAAGTGGTGAGATAATTTATAAAACGAAAGATATGAACTATCCTTTGAAAAAAAATAAAGATGGTTCCTATAAAATTCAAAGTGGAGAACAATTAAGAGTATGTATGTCTTCTGATTTTTTCTTAGAAGAAGCAGATGAATGGCGAGAACAAGCTTGGGATATCATAAGAACAAGAAAAGATGTAGTATTTTTTTTACTTACGAAAAGAGCTAATCGAATTTCTAATTGTTTACCCAAAGATTGGGAAGATGGATATGAAAATGTGTTCTTAAATGTTACTTGTGAAAATCAAGAAAGGGCAGATGAAAGAATTCCTATTTTACTTTCCGTAAAAGCCAAACATAAAGGTATTTTTTGTGCACCTCTTATTGGGCCTATTAGTATTCAAAAATATGTAAAAGAAAAGAAAATTGAACAAGTAGTAGTAGGGGGAGAAAATTATGATGGAGCAAGACCTTGTCATTATGAATGGGTTCAAGCGTTACAAAAAGAATGCGTAGAAAATAATATCAAATTTTGTTTTATAGAAACAGGAACCAATTTTGTGAAAGATGGGAAAACATATATTTTAAAAAATAAAAATATTCAGTCCCAAATGGCCTATAAATCAGGATTAAATTTTGCAGGAAAGAAAATTCATTTTAAACTTTATGATTCTTTCTTAAATGAAATGAAAGAAGAAGAGTTATATAAACCAATTTTTGTCGAAAAATGTGAACAATGTGGAAGTAAACTTATTTGTAATGGTTGTTCTAAATGTGGAAAATGTCAAAGCAAAGAAAAAATTACTTGATGGTTTCGAGTAATTTTTTTGTTTCGCTTCTTCCAGTAATCCAATCTATCGAATAATGAAATTTTTTCGCATATTCATAAATGGTATAAGTAGTAGGAAAAGATATACCATTTTCATTTTTAGAAAGAGTAGAATAATTAACATTTAAAAATGTTGACATTTGTCTTAAAGATAAATGATTTTCCGTTCTAATTTCTTTCATTCTTTTTCCTACGATTTTAGAATCAAAGTTGTTTTTCACTTCACAATGTTTTTCGTTTGTTAAACCAAGTAAATAATCAATTCGCACTGAATAAAAATTAGCTAAACAAACCAATTTAGGAATAGGAATCATGTCACTTCCACATTCCCATGCAGCATAAGTTCCTCGTTTCACTTGTAATTGTAAAGCAATATAAGCTTGTGAATAATCATAATATTCACGCATAAATCGAATTCTATCTAAATTCATTTCATCACCACATAGATTTTCTCATTTTAAATGAAGAAATCTCTTTCAAGCAGTTGATTTTCAACAACCGAGTTGTTATAATATATATGATATGCAGGATATATTCAACAAATAAACGAATGAAAAGAAAAAGAAATTATCATACTAAAAATGGAGGAGTCTAGATGAAACTAAAAAGATTTAAAGAAAAAGACTATAAAAAACAAGGAGTAATCATATTTACCATAGTATGTATATTGTTAATCAGTGGAGTATTTTTATATAGAACATTCGCCTTATTTGAAACAAGTGAAAATTTTAATATAATAGAAGGACAAATAGGAAGTATAGGAGATATTACATTTGATATATATGTAGATAATGTATTAGTAAAAAATATACCAGAAAAAACAGAAAAGAAAGTATTTGATTCTTATCATAGTTATTGTGAAAATGGGGCAATCATTAAATGGAATGAACATAGTTGGGAAGGAACTGTAAAGAATTTAAGTAGTACAAAAACAAAATGTCATTTAAAGTTTATTACAGGATATGAAGAAGATACATTAAATGGAGCCATCCCAGATCTTAGCAATGGAAAACTTACACCAATCACAATAGAAAATAATGGAATTGTAAAAAAAGCAGATCTTACAAAAGAGTGGTATAACTATAATAACCAACAATGGGCAAACTCAGTGATATTAAAAGAAAATAGTTATGAATTATTAAATGAAAATGGAAAAATAACTGGTGAACCAGTAAAAGAAGAAGATTCGCTTCATTTAGATGGTGTTGATGACTATGTAAATTTAGGTTTAGAAAATTATGATTTTGGTGATAAAATAACAATGGCAATCACATTTAAATTAAATGATATAAATGAGTATCAAAGTATTTTTGGAAACTGGGAAAATGGAGGTGGAGGAATAGAATATAATAATACAGATCAAGTATTATTGACTAATTTTTATATTAACAATGAATATAGAGCAGTATACATACCATTTAGTGATACAACAAATTATCATACAGTTATTTTAAGGTATAATGGACAAAAAGTAGAGGCATGGTTAGATTCTCAAAAATCTCCAATGGATAATGAAGTATCAGGAAATATAATAATACCAAAAGATAACATGACTGCAATAGGAACTAATCCTTATCCTAATAATGCAAATAAAAATAGGAGTTATGCAAACATCAATGTCAAACAAGCAGCCATATTTAATCGAGCTATAGGCGAAGATGAAATAGCAAGTATATCAAATGAAAACTTTAAAATAACAAATGGAGAAGGACTATTAAAATATGTAGATTTTACAAATAAAGAATATCAAGAAAATGAAGTAATACCAGAAGATAATATAGAAAGTTATTTTGTATGGATACCTAGATATAAATATCAATTGTTTGCTGAAAACCCAGATCAATATTCTGGAATTACACAAGATTTAGATATATTATCAAACAATGACAATGTAATTAATAATGGAAAAACAACTCAAATAGAAATACAATTTGAAACAAATGATATAGCAGCAAGTAATGGAAACATTAAAGGATCATGGCTTACTCATCCGGCATTTACTTCATTTGACAATAACAATGGTTTTTGGGTAGGCAAATTTGAAAGTGGGTATGTTGGTGCTAAAACTACAGAAGATGCCCAAGTGAATGAAAAAAACAAAGACAAATTAATTATCAAACCAAATGTATATAGTTGGAGAGGAATACAAGTAGCCAATGCTTTTTATACAACTTATGATTATCAAAGAGAATTAGAAAGTCATATGATGAAAAATACCGAATGGGGTGCAGTAACATATTTAACGAATTCAAAGTATGGAAGATGCTCAAATGGAATATGTGAAAAGGTAAGAATAAATAATTCAGATAGTCATATAACTGGAATGAGTGCTATAAAAGAGCCTACATGCGGATATACAATAACAAATGAAACCTGTAATTATCGTGAGGTTACACCATTAACTAAAGATGGTGATACAATTCGAAGTTATTATAATTCATTGAGTCAAA
>CANQEG010000085.1 GCA_947594705.1 uncultured Bacilli bacterium
TCGAGAATTGTATTTTACACATTATTTTTCTCTTTGCAAGCGATTCGACAAAATATGACAAAATTTGTGCCTTTTATGCTATATTAAGTAAATAATTTCTTTAATATATCAACCATTTCGGTAATTCCTTTAGACATAACCGTTTCTACAACACTAGAAAAAGCTACCCCAGCTTTCGTAGTTTCATTTGAGTAATCTTTATGAACATCCGTAATATAATCTGTAATATCTACATCTAAACCATTTTTCACATCTTCTTCAAATTGTTTCATTGCATCATTCGTAATCGTTGTTTTTTCCGCTAATTTGGCCTCATAATACCCAGTTTCAATCGCAATAGTTAAAGAAATATAAAGAACAAATAAAAACCCTAAAATACGTAACCAAAAAGTTCCTTTTTTCTTTTTTTCATTTTCCATATTATCCCTCGATTAACTCTTGAAGTGCATCCGCAAGTAATAAAATTGTTTCTGTTACTTCACTCATTCTATTATATTCTCCCCCGATTTCAAAAAGAAGAGTATGTGAAGAAAAATCTTGATTATAAATTCCATTCACTCCACTTCCACCCTTTTCGATAATTCCGCGAGATAATCCTGGTAATTTTTGTTCTAAAATTTGTTCTAGAGTTTGATTCCATTGTAAATTTTCTTGATAGTTTTCATGGTCAGTCCCAATAACAAATAATAATTTGGCATATACTTTATCATCTTGCTTTAAAATAGAATTTTCATAAGAAAGAGAATCACGATGTAAATCAAAAAAATATTCTAAAGAAGGATTATTTTTTTTCGCTTCTTCCATTAATATTCTACTTGCCTTATAACTAGAAGCATAATTCCAATTATTTTTATCTAAAATTTCTTTCATTGGTGTAGTTTCTACAATAGAAGGAATCCCTCTTTTATTTAATTCTTCTCGTAATTTATAAGCGGCAAGCATAACCGTTGGGGTAACTTGATAATTATTTGTTTTATTATCAAAATATTCTTCTCCTTGATGTGAATTATAAATATAAACCAAAGGATTTTTTTTATTTTCTTCTGGACTGGGATCGTTTATATATTCTTGGGTAGACTTACTTCCATCATAAATTTCATCTTCCCACTTTTTTTTCCCAATCGTATAATCGAGTAAAAAATCTAAAACACCATTCTCTTTAGAAAATGTTTTTTCAGTATAAATAGTCGTATTTAAAAGAAAATCTAAAATAAAATCTTTATGAAACAAACTCGATAAAAAAGATAAAGAAATCGAAAAAGAAACAACACCCAGAAAAAAGCAAAAGAAAATTCGGAAATGTTTATTATTTTTTTTCGCTTTAAATCGTTTCATATTCTATCACCATAGATATTATACAAAATGAAGATTTCAAAAATTGTCGTTTTATGAAAGAATACTTTTATTTATTGAATTGGCAATCACTGTACTAATAATTTCTAAATCTTGTTCTAAATTTACTTTTGTGACCAATTGTTTTTTGGTTTGATACATCGTGGGAAACCCAATCGTTAATACCGGAATTTGAAACGTATCTTTTGTAATCATTTTATTACTTCGTAATTCTTGCGCATAAATAAGCCCACAATTATTAATTTCAATAGTTCTATTCACATTAGAAAGCTCTTTACTTAAATAACTATCTAATAATATAATAACATCTGGTTTTAATAACTTTACAACCATTTCAATTAATGCAAAAGAAGGAATTCCTGTTTTATGAATCGTTTCAGGACAAAATAAAGCAACTTTAGGAATGGTTAAAAAATCATTATAAGAATTGGTAGCAATGAGTTTTTCAATCACTTTTGGTCCAAAAGAATCCCCTAAAATATTAGAATTTCCTAAACCAATACATAAAATTGTACTATTTTTATGATATTTTCCTAAAAAAGATTTCCAAACTTTAAAAAAGATTTTTTCTAACGTTTTCGTATCTTGATAAATTATTTTATTATCAAATGAAAGTGTTACATAATCTCCTTTATCATAAAATTCTTTCTTTTCTTTTATCAAAAATTTTTTAATCTTAACATTTTTCTCTTTTTTTTCATAAATACATTCTTCTTTATTTAAAGATACCCCAGCATCTAATATTAGATTATGTTTCATGTTTCCATCACCAATATTAGTATGTCATCTTCTTATCTTTCTATGCTAACGAATATAGAAATCTCCTTCATAATTTTCTTTAAAATCTTGTTTCATTTGTCTTAAATAATGTTTATTAGAAAATATTTGATGATGATTTTGCAAAATCACTTTATCTACTTCATAATCTTTTAAAATACGAAAAATTTTATTTTTTAATCGATAATATTTTAATTCATCTAAATCTTCTAACAATTCAATATATAACGTTTCATTTTGATAATAGATTTCCATTTTTATCACCAAAAATACTGTATCAAAAATTCCAAAAAAAAGATACCTTTTCGACAAAGTATCTCTTATTTTTTAAAATCTTTGTTTTACTTTTTGACTTACCATTGACATATCAGCAACAGAACCAATTTCTTCCGTAAGCATTTTCATAATTTTGCCCATTTCTTTGATAGATTCTGGTTGAACTTGTTGAAAAACTTCTTCAATTTTTTGGTCAATTTCTTGTTCACTTAATTCTTCTGGTAAATAAGCCTTTAAAACTTCAATTTCTTTTTCTAGATTTTCTACTTCAAGTGTTTTTCCATATTTTTGATATTCGGCAATGCTATCTTTTCTTTGTTTGACATTTCTTTTAATCACCGCGATAATGTCTTTCTCTTCTAATTCTTTTTTTAAACTAATTTTTTCTAATTGCAATGCACTCTTTAACATTCTAAGTACAGATAATTTAAATTTATCTTGTGCTTTCATTGCACTTGTCATATCACTTGTAATTTGTTCCATTAAATTCATATATGTATCTTTCCTTTCTAACCATATTTTATAACAAAAAAAGAATACAATCAAGCATTCTAATAATTTCTATGTTTTCTAGAATTCCTAATATTTTTCTTTTTTTCTTCTCTTCTTTTTACTCCGGGTTTTTCATAATGCTTTCTCTTTTTTAGTTCTGAAGGGACACCACTTCTTGCTACCGCAACTTTAAATCTACGAATCGCCTTATCAATATCGCCATCTTTTACAACAACTTTATTTGAATTCATTTTAATCCCTCCCTTCACATTTACTACCACATATTATAGCACTGGTTTTTACTTCTTGCAAGAAAAAATAAAGGAAAAGAACTATGTCCAAGTAACATTGGCCCAGGACTCATGAGTATTAGCATCTGGTTTAGGAGCATTACAATTTAAAAACATATCAATTATATCAGCATTTTCGTTATGAATAAAATAATTACCATATTCTATTGAAGTTAATCTTGAATCGTCTTTAAACATCCAACTCATATCTGTTACTTGACTGGTATCAAAATTTCCTTGAGATAAATCTAGTGTAGTTAATGCACTCATACCCCAGAACATATGTCTCATATCAGTTACTTGACTCGTATCAAAATGTTCCCCTAAATTTAATGTTGTTAATGAACTCATTTGAGTAAACATACCACTCATATCTGTTACTTTACTGGTATCAAAATTACCTTGAGATAAATCTAGTGTAGTTAAAGTTTCCATATAAGAAAACATAATATTCATATCGGTTACGTGACTCGTATCAAATGATTCAGGTAAATTTAACTCGGTTATTTTACGCATACCCGAAAACATACCACTCATATTTGTTACTTGGCTTGTATCAAATTGTTCTCCTAAAGTTAAATTGGTTAATGCCCTCATATTAGAAAACATACCACTCATATCTGTTACTTTACTGGTATCAAAATTACCTTGAGATAAATCTAATGTATCTAAAGAACTCATTTCAGAAAACATACCGCTCATATCTGTTACTTGGCTTGTATCAAAATTACTTTTTGATAAATCTAATGTATCTAAAGAACTCATTAGAGTAAACATACCACTCATATCTGTTACTTTGCTTGTATCAAATTGTTCTCCTAAAGTTAAATTGGTTAATGCCCTCATATTAGAAAACATACTATTCATATTTGTTACATTTTTAGTATCAAAATTCCCTTGAGATAAATCTAATGTATCTAAAGAACTCATCATAGAAAACATACCGCTCATATCTGTTACTTGGCTTGTATCAAAATTACTTTTTGATAAATCTAAATTAGCTAAATTAGTCATATGGTCAAACATATAACTCATATCAG
>CANQEG010000086.1 GCA_947594705.1 uncultured Bacilli bacterium
AACGAACCGCCGTATACCGAACGGTACGTACGGTGGTGTGAGAGGACGGCAGCTAGTCACTGCCTTCTACTCAATTAGATAATGGCTCTACCTTAGTTGTGAGCGGTGGAACAATTACCGGGAATAGTGTTAGTGGAATCCGAATTGATGGTACGAATGGTAATAAATGTAATGTTACTTTAAAAAGATCTGTTGTTAGTGGAAATGGTGTAAATGTAGTAGTTGGATCAGTTACTTATACATAGAATTAAATAGTAAATAAAAATTATTAAAAAATTGAAAGTATTTAATTCACAAATATCACTAAAGAAATTTATAACAAAAATATACGAGACTAATTTTTTTTTTAATAGAAATCATAAAAAAATTAAACTCAGAAAAATGTATTGTAAGATAAACAAAAAAAGAGTAAAAAAAAAAAAGAAAAAAATAAAAGGAGGCCTCCAAAAGATGAAAAAAACTCTTGGGGGGGGGGTTATTTAGACTCCCAAAAAAATATCTATTTTTAATCATTCTTATTTTATTTTTGTTTATCAGTAGTTTTTCTTATGCTTATTGGAAATATAGTGATACCCAAGATTTAGTAAATGTTGTAGGAACAAAATGTTTACAACTAACCATGCATAATGAAAAAAGTGGAATTACTATTTTAGATGCTGTACCAACAAGTGATGAAAAAGGAAAAACTCAGGAAGGGTATACCTTTACAATAAAAAATACCTGTAATACTATAGCTTATTATCAAGTAAACTTGGAAGAAATAGACGAAACAAAACGATTAGAAGATAATTATATTAAAGTAAGTTTAAATGAAAGTGAAGGAAAGTTATTAAGTAAATATGAAGAAGTAAATCCAACTATCAAAGAAGAAAATTTTACAAGTGATAAGTCACATAAATTAACAAGTGATAGATTAAATCCAAATGAAGAGAAAGAATATATCTTAAAACTATGGATGGATGAAGAGACACCAGCAATAGAAGAAGTAATGAATGCCACATTTGAAAGTAAAGTAAGTATCATAGCTGTAAGTAAAGAAGAGGAAGAGTTAAAAAATACAATAACAATCAGTTATACAGAACCAGAGTATTATAGTAAAGAGATAGAAGAAGTAGAAATCCATGCAACAAGTGAAACTTATAATTTAATAGAATACTCAACAGATAATAAAGTATGGAATTCATTAGAAAAAGAAGGAACAGAAGAAACAATCACCCAAAGTTATACAAAAGAAAATACATATCCAATTTATTTTAAAGATGAAGCAGGAAATATCGAAGAACAAGAAATAAAAACAAATAAACTAGACCAAACACCACCAGAGATAAGTATAGAAGAAACAAATGATGATGAAGGAGCAGTAGTAAATATCACGTTCAATGATCCAAAGTCAGGATTATATGAATATAAAATAAAAGATGAAGTAAGTACAGTAGATATAGAAGAAGGATGGACTCTATTAGAAGAGGCAAATACACAAACAATACAATATCATTCTAATGTAAATAAACCAATCCATATCACAGTAAAAGATAAATTAGAAAATGAAAATACGAAAGATTATGATATAACAAAAGCAGATACGAAGGGTCCAGAAGTAACAATAACAAATCCAAAAGAAGGAATATGGACTAGTGAAAATGTAACAATAATTATAAATGCAACAGATGATATCAGTGGTGTAGATAAATTCTATTATCGAAAAAAAACAGATACAAATAGTGAAGAATGGATTGAAATAACAAATGTAGCAATAACAGAAAAGAATGGAACGGCAAGTGTTACGTTTAGTGAAACAGAAGAAAGTATTTATGAATTTAAAGTAATAGATAAACTCAATAATGAAAGCGAAATAAAAACAAGTTCGATAAAAATAGATAAAATACCACCAAGTCAAGGTTTTAGTGAAACAAATAAAACTGATGGAAGTAATGGATGGAAGAAAGGTATTAGTATAGTAGCAACAGGAAGTGATACAGGAGGAAGTAATATAGTAAGTGGAAAATATTGTACCGGAACAAGTAATTGTGTACCAGCAACTGAATTTACTGGAACGACTACTACTATTTCATTATCAGATGGAAGTGGAATGAGAGCATGTGCAACATTTAAAGACAATGCAGGGAATGAAAGTAGTGTAACATGTTCAAGTTCTTATAATGTAGATAAAGAATCACCAACTTTTACAGGTGTTTCTATAACCAATAGTGGAACAAGCATTACAGCTACAATAAATGGAGCAAATGACGTAACAAGTAAAATAAAAACATATACATTTCAACTAAGTAATGGAACAATTCAAACATCAAATTCCAATGTTTATACATTTACTAATTTAGCACGGGGAATTACTTATACAGTAGTAGCGAGTATAACGGATAATGCTGGGAATACCTCGGGAACAAAAACCAGTAATAGCATAACTATACCAAATCTAACAGTTGGAGAAACATTAAATAATATCCCTAAAGTATCAAGTGGAAATGGATTATATCAAGTAGCTCATTCAGGAATGAGTGAAACGCAATTCAACAACACAGAATATCGATATGCAGGGTCAAATCCAAATAATTATGTAACATTTAATGGAGAGGTTGCAGGATGGAGAATTATAGGTCTTGTAAACACTCCAGAAGGGCAACGGATTAAACTTATAAGAAAAACTCCTTATAGTACAGGTATTGCTTGGACTGGTGGTAATCATAATAGTTGGAATTCATCTAGTTTGCAAACAACTTTAAACGGAACATATTATACCGGATTTTCTCAAAATGCTAAGGATATGACAGATACTATTACATGGAACTTGGGTGGTTATAGACAAAATGGTTGGGATACTGTAGATGGAGGCTATCAAACAGAAAGGGGAGCATCAGTGTATGGCAGTAATTCTAAAACTTGGAGTGGAAGAATAGGTTTAATGTATCCAAGCGATTATGGATGGGCAACAAGTGGAGGAAGTACAATAACTAGAGAAAATTGTCTTTCATATTCATCAACCGGCTTTAAAAATCAAAGTGAGTGTAAAATTAATGATTGGCTTTATGATAGCAGTAATTATCAATGGACTATAAGTCATCGGTCTAGCAATAATACATATGTGTTTGTTATTAGTAATGAAGGACAAGCTCATAATGCTGCGGTTTCAAGTTCATATTCAGCACGTCCGGTCTTATATCTTAAATCATCAGTGAAAATTACAGGTGGAACAGGAGCTCAAGGATCACCTTTTACTTTATCACTATAACAAACAACAAAGGAAATACTTATGGACTTATGATCCATTCCAATTGTTAAGGATGATTTTCAAAAATTAAAAAAAGAAAACTCTTATTATGCAGATAGAACAAAGACTATAGAAAAAAAAGTGCGAAAATAAAGATTTATTTGATGGCTTATATATATCCAAAATGAATATTTTAAAGAGTTTGGAGAATTTATAGTCATTTATTTCGATTTTAAAAGTTTAAAACAAGATACATATGAAAGTGTTTTTAATCATTTAAAATTTTTAATTATGTAACTATATAATCAAAAGAATATGCAATAGTATTAAAAAAAATATATTGTAAGATAAACAAAAAAAGAGTAAAATGAGAATAGAAAAAATAAAGGAGGCCTCCAAAAGATGAAAAAAACTCTTGGGGGGGGGGTATTTAGACTCCCAAAAAAATATTTATTTTTAGTCATTCTTGTTTTATTTTTGTTTATAAGCAGTTTTTCTTATGCTTATTGGAAATATAGTGATACCCAAAGCTTGTCAGATGTTGTAGGAACAAAATGTTTACAACTAACCATACATAATGAAACAAGTGGAATTACCATCACAGATGCTGTCCCAAAAAGTGATGAAAAAGGAAAGGATCAAGAAGGGTATACATTTAAAGTAAAAAATACCTGTAATACTATAGCTTATTATCAAGTAAACTTGGAAGAAATAGACGAAACAAAACGATTAGAAGATAATTATATTAAAGTAAGTTTAAATGAAAGTGAAGGAAAGTTATTAAGTAAATATGAAGAAGTAAATCCAACTATCAAAGAAATAAATTTTACAAGTGATAAGTCACATAAATTAACAAGTGATAG
>CANQEG010000087.1 GCA_947594705.1 uncultured Bacilli bacterium
AAGAATACATGATTTTTTTAATTTAAAAAAGTAATTATATCAAATTTTACATTATTATTTTTATGCGATTGCCATAACGAACCCTTAAAAAAATTTACAAGAAAACAAAGGCGTGATATAATAAAAATGAGGTGGATGAAAAAATGAAAAGAAAAATATTAATTCTTTGTTTAGCAGTTCTTTCTTTTCTAATGCCATTAATGCCAAAAGCAAATGCCGCATCAGAAAGTGATGAACAAAAAGTTACCATATATGTGTTTAGAGGAAGTACTTGTCCTCACTGTCATGAAGCCATGGATTATTTTAAAAAACTAATCAAAAAAGAAGAATTTAAAGACATCGTAGAAGTAAGGCATTTAGAAGTGTGGGATGACGATGAAAACTTCGAAATTGCCAAACAAGTATATACCAAAATGGGTCATGAAGAAGAATATAAAGGTTCTGTTCCTTATATAGTCATTGGAGATAAAGAATTTTCTGGATTTAGTTCTAGTACCGAAAGTTCTATTGAAGATGCGATAAAAACAACGTATGAAAATAAAGAATTTGTTGATGAAATCAAAGACATTGTCGGAGAGCATGGAGAAATATTAGTTTCCAAAATGAACATTGTATTAGTATTAACCATTTTCCTTGTTATCGCGATTATTCTAGGTGGAACCATTTATTTTGCTAGAAAAGAAAGTGATGAAGAGGAAGAAGAAGTAAAACCTGTAAAAAAGGAAGAACTAGAAAAGAAAGTAGAAGAAGTAAAAAAAGAAGAGAAAAAAGAAACTCCAAAAAAGACTACGAAATCAACTTCTAAATCAAAGAAAAAAAGTGCAACAAAAAAAGAAAATAAGAGCAAATAAACTCTTATTTTTTTAGAAAAAAAATGAGATAAACTCACTTTTTAAATATCTCTTGGATGAGTTCTAAGATAGAAGAAACAATGAGTAAAGCTCCAATGAAAACAAATACGACATTTTCAAAGAAAATAGTATAAAAACCTAAGATGAAAAATAATACCATTAAAAGTAATTCAGAATAAAACAAAGAAGACTTACTATTTTTCCAATACATCGCCGAAGATAACTTCGATAATCCAATAAAGAAAAGCCATATACCTGTTACTACTTGAATTGCACTAGCAAAGAAATTAGAAAGAAAAACAAGTAAAATACCTCCCAAAAAAGAACCAACAGCATCTCTTAAAAGAGAATTATCTACCATTTTCCATTCTTTTTTAACTTTAAAATAGCTAAATAAAGGAAAAAATCCATAGAGAATAACAAATAAACCTAAAATTCGAAATAGAAAAATAATAAGCTCATTTGAAAAAAAACATAAAACGATTCCTAACAGCAAACAAAGAATTGGTGATAGAAAAAATGGCTTTTTCTTTTCTTCATCTACAATGGTAACTTTCAAAAAAAATCCCTCCATTCAAGAATATTATATCATAAATAAAAACTTTGTGGTATAATGAAACTACAATATAAAAGGGGCAAAGGTATGAACAAAGAAGAATTACTAAAACTTTTTCATAAATATGGGTTTTATTCTGAAAAAAAAGAACCTTTTTTGTATGTCAATAAAGATAAAACAGGAATTCTTTATCAAATCAAACATCCTTTTTATGGAACGCTAAAAAGAATATATCTCCCTCAAAATGAAAGTGATGCCGAAGACTTCCTAGCAAAATATTATTACTATAAAAAAAATGGTGAAAAAAATCATATTACATTAGAAGTAGATGATTATAAAATTGAAAATCCCAATCCTATCTTTAAACAAAATGGCGAAATAAAAACATTAGAAGAATTAAGAAATCAAAAAGAAAATAAAAAAAGCAAAGAAGAACAAAAACAATTAGAAAAAGAAAAAAATTATTGTAAAAAATTAAAAAGAACATTACTCCTTTTATTAAAAATAATTGAAGAGAAAATAAAAAATCAAACAACAACGTATGAAAATTTAATCGAACTTACGAATACATACATAGAAAAACAAAATGAATTAGAAGAAAAATTAGAACGTTCAGAAAAAACAAAACAATTAAAAAAAATAGTAAAAGAAACACCAGATGATGTATCTTCAGAATTAAAAGAATGGCAAAAAGAAATTGAAACATTAGAAGAACCAGATATACTAGAACAAACAATTCCAACTTTAATTGAATTTTTAAAAAGTTTAGAATTAGATGATGGTTTATTAAAAAACAAATATGAATTAATAAAATTACCTTTAGAAATCGATATTATGAAAGAAAAGTTAGACATTATAGAAAAATTTTCTAAAAAGAAAAAAGGGTTATTTCAAAAAAAAGAAAATATTGAAACAGAATTACAAGAAGTAGAAGAAAAAAGCACATTAAAAAATATTGTAACTTTTAAACATTACAAAGAAAATGAAACCAAAAGAATTGAAGAAAAATATTCTGTTATTCCCGATTTAGATAAAAGAACCATAGCGGATTACTTAATAGAATTTGATAATTTAAAAATTTCTGAACCAATCATAGAAGAGCCAACACTAAATTCATTTCCAGAAGAAAAACAAGTAATAAGCTTTGAACAAACAATGAAAGAATTAGAAGAATCCTTTCAAAATCGACCAAAAGAAGAACAAGAAGATATGATTTGTCTAGATTATTGTGAAAAAAATTGGCTTCAAGGAAAAGGTACGAAAGATTTCATCGAATTTATAGAGAATCCAAATAATATCATGATAAAAATTAAATATTTTAAAAAACTAGATTTTTCCAGTATCGAAAATTGTAAAAAATCGATTCAAAATTTAAGAAAACAAAGAATAAATTGGAAAGAAGAATTATTACAAAGAAACATAAATGTATTTTTTAAAGATGTGAAACAAATTCCAAATAGAGATTTTTTAAAGACATCCAGTAAAAGAAATCTTGCCCCTTCTCAAGAGATTGGTGAGAATGATGTAACTTATATTGCTGATGTCAAAGAAAATACAACAATCCTCTTTTTACCAAATGAATTAGTTTCTGATATAGAAAATGATGAAGTATTAAAATTAGAAGAAAGACCTTATTTTTACATTGATTTAGAAAAAAATCACATTGTAAATGAAAATTCTGCTATAATAAAAGTGGTAGATTATGAAGGATTAGAAACAAAAGAGGAAAAATTAACAATAATTACGGAATTAAAAAGGAAAAAAATTAATCTATTTAAACACATTACCATAGAAAGGAAGATGGATAATGACTAAAGAAGCATTTTTAAAAGAATTACAAAATAAGCTAGAAATATTAACAGAAGAAGCTTGGTTAGAAGAACAAAAGATAATTACAACTCAAATAGAAGATGCCATATCAAAAGGAATGACCGAGGAAGAAGCGATAAAAAGTTTAGGAAATATAAATACAATAAAAGAACAAATATTAAAAAAACATGGCATAAATCCTCAAAAAGTTACTAAGAAAAAAAGTGTTATCTATCGAGAATTTGAAGAATTATTTTCAGTGATTCATAAAGTTGTTGATGTCATGAGTCAAAATACGTTACAAGAAAATGCTAAAATAATATTAGATATTTTAATACTAATATTCCTTATTTGTTTAATAAAAATTCCTTTTCTATTAATAGAAAATTTAGGTGATGGTTTGTTTGAAGCAATTTCTTCTCCTATTGCCACGACAATTTGGGGACTTGCTATTGATTTTGTTTATATTATTGTAGCAATTATGGTATTTATGAATGTGTTTACAAAATGGTTTAAAAATTTAAAATTATCGGAGCCAAAGAAAAAGAAAAAAGAAACATCTAAGATGGAGATGCCTAAGCAAGCAGAAAATCCAACATTTAAAGGAAAAGAATTAGACTCTGTTACATTAACAGAAGAACAAGAAGAAAATGATAATGAAAGCTGAGACAAAAACTCAGTTTTTTGTATGAGAAAACCCCCAGATAGTCTGGGGGTTCAGTATAGCTTTAGCGGTGAGTTGAAAATAAAAACTCCTT
>CANQEG010000088.1 GCA_947594705.1 uncultured Bacilli bacterium
GTATATGTGATAAACTCATTCTAGGAAACTAGGGTGATTTTTTCATATGGAATTAAGAAAATTTAAAGAAAAAAATCATAAAAAGGTAGGAATTATTTTATTTACAATCATATGTATATTATTAATCAGTGTTGTTATTTTATATAGAACATTTGCCATATTTGAGGTAAGTGAAATACAAAATGTAATCAATGGAACTATACAAGATATGGGAGATGTAGAATTTGCTTTTTATAAAGATAATCAAATAGTTAAAAGTGCTCCATCTCAAGATGAAAATTATAGTTTTAACCCTATTAAAAGTCATTGTACTAATAACGCAAAAGTAGAATGGAATAATGATAAATGGGGTGCTTTGGTAAGTAATATTTATGAAACTAAAACAAAGTGTTATTTATATTTTGAAACAGAAACAACTGGTATGTTTAGGAGCGTAACTGAAAGTACGATTGATAATATGTATAAATACAAAAGTCAAATAATTAAGATCGTATTTCAAACAAAAATAGAAAATATAGCAAATGAAATTGCATATTTTGATGAAAGTGTAAATCAAGATCAATCATTAATAAGCCGTATCGTACCAACTTCAAATGATAAATATATTTTATATATTCAAGCAGATGGTAAAATAAAAGCAAATTACAATTCCGGTTATTTATTTTTAAATTTTAATAATGTAGTGGAGATAGAAGGAATAGAAAATTTTGATACTTCTTTAGCAACAAGTTTATATGGGATTTTTAAAAATATGAATAGTTTACAATCTATTGATGTTAGCTATTTTAACGTTAGTAAAGTAAAAAATTTATCCGATATTTTTAATGGGTGTTCAAGTCTTTCAGTAATTTCTGGAATTAATAATTGGGATACCTCTTCTGTTATATCTATGATGAGTATTTTTGCTGGTACATCAGTACAATCTTTAAATTTAAGCAATTGGAAAACTGGGAACGTTACATCAATAAATTACTTATTTTATCAAAGTGATATAAAAGAAATTAAAGGCATTGCAGAATGGGATACTTCATCTTTAGAATCTATGGAATATACATTTCAATATACATCGCTAGAAACACTAAATTTAAGTGGATGGGATACAAAAAATGTAATAAAAATGAGATATGCTTTTAGTAATTCAACACAATTAACCAAAATTATATATGGACCCTATTTTCAAAAAAATAGCAATGCTGATATTACAGGAATGTTTGTAAATTGTCCGGCCAATCATCCAGATCATTCATCATGGAACGTATAATAAATTGAAACAAAAAATAAAAATAAATTGATATTTTCCTTTTCTTTTTGGGAAAAAGATTGATTTTCTTTATTCTTTTCCATTATAATATAGATAAGGAAGTGGAGTATGAAAAAAGAAAAGTTTTTTGGAAATTATATTAGTTCTTTTATTTTAATATTTTATGGATTCTTTCTTTGTTGTGCTAATTTATTTCATTTACAAAATTTGAGTTTATTTTTAGGGATTTTCTTTTTCCTTTATGGAAGTTTGAAATTGACTATTTTTATCTTTGAAAAAAATAAAATGGATTTATTTAGTAGCATTATTGGGATTTTATTTGGATGTGTATTTTATCTTTTAGATGTTATGTCTAGTCCTAGAAATTTAGCTATATTTATTCTTTTATTTGCTTTGTGTAAATCTTTTATTAAACTAAAAAAGGCCGATTTCTATCATGATAGGAAAAGTAAATATTGGTTAATAGAAGTAGCAAATTTACTCTTTTTCTTAGGACTTAGTATTTTAGTAAGTATTAATTTATCTTTTGAAGAGAATGTTTTATTTCTTATTTTTGGGCTTTATAGTTTCTTTCTTGGTGTTTTGGATTTTTATGAAATTTTATTTTATAATTTAACTAGAGGTAAGTTACGATGAAAGTAGTAGAGGACTTCAAAGAATATCAAATTTTAGATATGGCTCATAAAGAAAAATTAGAGGTTTGGAATGATATTACTTTAATTCGACCTGACCCTCAGATACTATGGAATGAAGAAACTTATCCACCTTTATGGAAACAGTATGATGCGAAATATACAAGAAGTAAAGAAGGTGGTGGAGAATGGAATGTTGTAACAAAAATTCCTACTTCTTGGAATGTAACATACCAAGATATGATATTTGGGTTAAAATTAATGGGGTTTAAGCATACAGGATTGTTTCCCGAACAAGCATATAATTGGAATTTCTTAAGAGAAAAAATTAAAAATGCGAATAGACCAATTAAAGTGTTAAATTTATTTGCTTATACAGGAGCTTCTAGTATTGCTTGTTTAAAGGAACATGCCAGTGTTACACATGTGGATGCTTCCAAAGGAATGATTGAATGGGCGAAAGAAAATGTAAAATTAAATCATTTAGAAAATGAATCAATTCGGTTTTTAGTAGATGATGTTGTAAAATTTGTTAAACGAGAAATACGAAGAGGAAACAAATACGATATCATTATCATGGATCCACCTAGTTTTGGAAGAGGTAGTAAAAAAGAAGTTTGGAGTTTTGAAGATGATATTTATTCTTTGGTAAAAGATTGTACAGAACTTTTAAGTAAAGAACCCCTTTTATTTTTAATTAATTCTTATAGTACTGGAATTTCAAAAACAGTTTTAGAAGATATCTTAAAGATGACTGTTGGAAAGAAATTTTTAGGAGAAGTGAGTAGTGATGAATTAGGAATTCTCATGCAAGATAAATCTCTTATTTTACCGTGTGGAATTTATGCAAGATGGGAAAAATAAACGATACTTAGGTATTGTTTTTTTTTAAATTGCCATACTATAAATAAGGGCGATGAGGTTTATGAAAAAGTTTTTAATGGAAATATGGATTCTTTGTTTTGCTTTTCTTTTATCTGTAAATGCCAAAGAAAATATAGTGTATCTGGAAAGTGAACCAGTGATGAAAGAGGAAAATTATAAGGAAGTAGAAAATCCTCAAACAGGAGAAGATTTTCCGATGGGAATATTAGCTTTTAGTTCTTTGGGAGCAATTGTTCTTTATAAAGTAACTAAAAAAAATAAAATTTATCAAATTTAAAAGAAACTGGTTTGGCAGTTTCTATTTATTTGTTACAATTAATTTCATTGCGGTTTTATTTTCACCATCAATTACAATATCATTAAAAGCTGGAATGATTTTTAAATTATCACCACTAGGGGCAACAAACCCTCTAGCAATCGCGACTGCTTTGATGGCTTGATTTAAACTTCCCGCACCAATGGTTTGAATTTCAACTTCTTTTTGTTCCCGGTAGATATTGGCAATGGCACCAGCTACTTTACTTGGATTGGATTTTGATGAAACTTTTAATATTTCCATTTTTTTAACCTCCATGTCATTATTTTATGTTTTTGAATGGAAAAAAGAAGTGAAATTGACAAAATTATAAAAAAATGTATAATATAACGTAAAAAGAGGGGGATTTTAAATGTTAAAAAGAAAAGATTTTGATGCTTATGTGGAACAAATTAAAAATTGTGTAGAAGAATATGAAAGAAGAAAGTTAGGAAATCGTCAAATTTCTTTACTATTATCTAATGGAAAGCAACTTCATTTGCAATTCGCCGATAAATATATAGCACACATGTTAGGAATCAATACGACTTTTTTAAAGAATGCAAGATTATGTAGAGGGGAATCTTCTTATGAAATTTTAAAAGATTTTTTAAATAATTCTTTTTCTATCTTTAGTAAGCTTATGAAAGATGGAATGGTGGATGAACATAAGTTTTTTTCTCCTTATATTGACACGATTTGAGTTTTAAAGAAGTTTTGCCTTCATTATGGGTAATGTTGGCATTACGAATTGAAACGAAAA
>CANQEG010000089.1 GCA_947594705.1 uncultured Bacilli bacterium
GATGAAGAGACCAGTAAAATATTTAATGCCTGGGATTATCATGCTCAAGTAAGTGAAAGTATTGGTGAAAAAAGAGGAGAAGAGTTGGGACTTAAAAAAGGCGAAAAAATAGGTTATCAAAAAGGAACAGAAAAACGAAACATGGAAATTGCCCAAAATTTAATTGCTGAAGATATGCCATTTCCTCTGATATCAAGAAGTACAGGATTATCAATTCATCAAATTGAAAAATTATCTTTAAAGAAAAATAAAAAAGCTGCATAATGGAGGAATAATTATGATTTTAGCAGTTGTAGGTCCAACCGGAGTTGGAAAAACAAAACTTAGTATTGCTCTTGCCAAGAAGTATAATGCAATAATTATTAACTGTGATGCAATGCAAGTATATCAAGATATGAATATTGGTACCGCCAAAGTAACCGAAGAAGAAAAAGAAGGAATTTCCCATTATTTATTAGATTTTGTACCAGTAACGAAAAATTATACGGTTTATGATTATCAAAAGGATGCTCGCGAAATTATGGCTTTACATCAAAATCAGAATATTATTTTTGTTGGAGGAACTGGATTATATTTAAAAGCGGCTTTGTATCAATATCAATTTGAAGAAGAAAAAAATCCAATTGATTATAGTAAGTATTCTAATGATGAGTTGTATCAAATGTGTTTAAAAAAAGATGCCAATTGTTCTATTCATTCCAATAATAGAAGAAGATTAGAACGCTTTTTACAAAAAGAAAATACTCCTTCTGATGCTCGTTTACTTTACCCAGCAATTATTCTTGGACTTACGATGGAACGAGAAAAACTATATGAAAGAATTAATAATCGTGTCGATAAGATGATAGAAGAGGGATTATTAGAGGAAGTAAAAAGTTTTTATGATCAAAATATTCATAGTAAAGCTTTAGAAACAGCCATTGGTTATAAAGAATTGTATGCGTATTTTGATAATCAATTCACGTTAGAAGAAGCAATAGAAAAAGTAAAACAAAATTCTCGAAAGTATGCCAAACGTCAATTTACTTTCTTCCGTCATCAACTTCCTGTTCACTGGATTACAGTAGAACAAGATTTTGATAAAACTATTGAAGAAGCAATCAAAATTATCGAAAATGAAAAGAAGCAGTAATTAATTTGCTTCTTCTTTTAATTCTAAATAAATATTTGTTTTAAATTGATGTTCTGTTACCACCACTTCTCCGTGGTCTGCTTCTTTCATTTGAGAAGTCGTAACTAAAAAATATTTATGTTGCAAATAATCAGTTCCATCTTTGCTAACCGGATCATCCCAAGTTAAATCTAAATGAAGCCATTTTCCATTTAAATATAAAGCGTTCCAAACATGACCTTCTTTCGTATTTTCATCAGGAGTCATTGCCACTTTAAAATTAGGAATATTCATTTTGGTTAAGAATAGAGCCATTGCATCGGTATACCCGTTACATGTTGCATAGCCTTCAAATAATGGCCCATAAGCAATATAAGAATGATATTTACTAGTTCCATCATTATTTCTTTCGATATCATATTTGGTATGATTGATAATATAATCATGAATTGTTCTAATTTTTGTTTCGGTATCCATATCTTTTGTAATAAGTTCATCATATAATTCATCTACTTTTTGATTAATTTTTTCCATTTGTTCTTTTTGATAAAAATATTCAATTTGAACTGTAATATCTCCTGTTTCTAAAATTGTTGTTTTGACATTAGAAAATCCATTATAAGGATGAACAAAATTATTTAAATGAGTAAGTAAATCTTGGTCTTGACTAATCGTTCTTACATCATCTAAACAATTTACATATTCACTGGGACAATAAAAAGTAAATTCATTCCAACCATTATTTACAATAGAATAAAAAATATTTTTTAAATCATGAATACTTAAGGGTGTAAAGTTATCAGTTGCTTGAACAAATTGAAACGTTTCTTTTTTAGTATAAGCATTTTTTGGCTTTTGAATTACTTTGGGATGATTTTCAATATAAGGAACAAAGTAATCACTTATTTTATCTAACTCTAAGATTAAAAACATTAAAAAAAGTAAACAACAAAATGGTAATATTGTATCTATGATTCCTTTTTTCATCGCAATCCCTCTTAAAATTATTGTAGCAATTCATAAAAAGAAACACAACAAAAAAATATAAAAAGCAAAAAAGTTTACAAAAAAAATGACTTCTTAAGCCATTTCTTTCACTTTACAAGATAGTCTAGATTTTTGTCGATCTGCAGTATTCTTTTTGATAAGTCCCTTACTTACTGCACGATCAATATATTTTTGGGTATCTTTCAAAAGTTTCGTTGCCATCTCTTTATCTTGGGCTTCGATTGCTTTTCCACAAAGGCGAATGCAATTTTGGACACGTGCTTTTAGTTCATGATTATTTTCTGTTTTTTTTGCAATGACTTTAATTGCTTTTTTAGAACTTTTAATATTTGCCATACGAAACCTCCTTTCGTTGTTTGTCGTATATCATTGTACCAAAAAACTACTATTTCTACAAGTTTTTTTGACATTTTTTTGTGTTTTTGCTAATATATGATAACAAAAAGTGGGTGAAAAAGATGAATGAACTAGAAAATTTTACGGAACACTGGTTATCTTTAGAAGAAACCCTAAAAGAACCAGTCTTTTTTGAAGATACTATTATTCCTAATTGGAAACGAAATAATGAACCTTTTAACGCGACCAAATGGTTTTATCAAGAAGATACATTATATGCCTTTAAAAGTCGGATGCGAAGAATTACTTATTTACATGAATTATTAGGCGAAAAACTAACAATTTCCATGGGCTTAGAAACAGTACATTATGAACTTGCCAAAAGAAAAGTAGTGAAAAATGGGAAAATAATGGAAATCTATGGTTTATTAAGTCCTTTTGCAAGAAAAAAAGGAATCATTTATAAAGAATTGCAACCATTTCTGTTACAAAAATGTCAATGGAATTCTTCGAATTTAGATATTTTAAGAGTGATTGATTCTTTATTTGATAAAGAGCCCATTCAAAAAGAGTTTCGCTTATTTTTAGCGCGAGAATATTTAGCCAATGAATTAGATCGAGTTTCTGATGAAATATTAATCGCAAAAGCCAAAGATGGAATTCATTTAGGGTACTTAGCCGATTTTGAAATTGAATTTGTCTCGCGACTTTCACCATATTACACAACTCCTTCAATGCTATATCTAAACTTACAAAAAGAAGAAGTAGTTCATCAAATAAAGCAAGATGTCTTGTTAAAAGAAGCCTTTCAAAAAGGATTAGAAATTTCTTTACAAAACCTTTTAGAAGAATTAGAACAAGAAAAAAAGTTACGTTTATATTCTTACGAAAAAGAAGAAATTTTAAATTTTGAACAACAGAGAAAAGAAGAAATTAGAAAGTATTTATTTCGTTAAGACTTTTTGAGATACTTCTCGGTAAGCTTTGGTAAGGCCTGAAGCACCTAATTTTACTCCGCCAAAATAACGCACGACAAAAATTGCTTTTTGGGTTTCTTTTTGTCTTTCTAAATTTTGATATATTGGCATCGCACTTGTTCCTGAAGGTTCTTTGTCATCACTTTTTCCCGCTGTGTTTTCTAAAATATACGCATAAGGAATATGTCTTGCTTTTTTATGTTCTTGTTTTAATGTTTCATAAATTTTTTTTACATCTTCTTTAGAAGAAACTTCATAATAATAAGCAATAAATTTTGATTTTTTCACTTCTAAAGTAAAGGTATTTAATAAATTCATTTTAACCACTCATCCCTTTCACTTCGTTCAAGGCACACATAGTCATGAAACTTGAACAAAATTTATTTTATATT
>CANQEG010000090.1 GCA_947594705.1 uncultured Bacilli bacterium
TTGATAAGAAAATCATTATATTTATGGTATTTATAATGATTTGTTCACATAAATAAAAAGTTCATATAATCGACGTTGATATACTTACCATCAAAAGTTTGTAATAAAACATCTAAGACTTTGACTTTTTCTAATTTATTACGAACAGGAAGTTCAGTAGGGAAGAAATGTAAGACTTTAAGAGGGACTTCTAAAGCTTCGGATAAAATAGCATCCATAAATCTAGTATCATAAGGATTCACAAAAAGAGTTTTAAAGATTCTATCAATGCGAGCAGTTAAATAAAGGTCAGACTTTTCCAAAGTATTTTCTGTAATCATTTTAAATCACCACCTTCAAAAGAAAATACGAAATCTATTGTACAAGAAGAGAAGTAAGAAAAATGTCGAATGGTGTCGAAGAGGAAAAAAGTGAAAAAAATTATATCATCTGGTACATCTTAAGAAATGAATAGTTCTTTTCCATATCATTCTAATGCCATAAAAAAATCTTGTCAGAAAACAAGATTAATTTAAAATAACAATTCCAATATTTAAATAAGCTGCAAATATAGTCCATAAAATATAGGGAATTAGTAAATATGCACAAATTTTCTTTTGTTTGTAATACCAAGAAGTAAGAAGAAGTATTGATAGAAGTAAAAGAATAATCCATACTGCTGAAAAAACTCTTATTTTGAAAATAAAGAAAAATATTGGCCAAAGTAAATTAATACCTAATTGTACATAATGTAAAATGATAGTTTTTTGAGAATTAAAGTCTTTTCGATATAAATAATAAGCAATCCCCATTAGTAAATAAAGAATAGTCCAAGCAATTGGAAATAATAGTTTTGGTGGAGCAAATAAAGGTTTATTTAAACTTTCAAAGTCCATACTTCCTTGAATGAGAAAGCCCACAATTCCACCTAAAATTAGAGGTAAAAAAATTTGCAAAAAATGAATCAATTTTTCTTTCATAAAATAAACATCACCTAATATTAATATAGTGAAAAACTTTTTATTTATGACTTGTTTTGCAATTCGTTTTTTGATAGTATAAAAAAAAAGAGGGAAATCGTTATGAAAGAACAAGATTTTGTAGATTTAGTAAAACAAAATACTTTAGAAAAAGTAGGAAATGTTTATTTAACAAATTATCAAAAAGAAGTATTAGAGAAATATCATATTCCTTATGAAAATTGTCAAAATGGAAAAGATTTATTATTTTTATTATCAGATATTGTCGATGAAGAAGAGTATGATGAATTAGAAGAAGTTGCCAATCAAATTGCTGAATTTAGTTATTATCACGAAACAAGAAAATAATGGGTTCTAGCCCATTACTTCACCACCATTATTATGAATAACTTGACCTGTTACATAACTAGAATCATCACTTGCTAAAAACACAAATGTTGGTGCTAGTTCGTATGGCATAGCGCCTCTTGCCATTGCAGCATTCGCCCCCAAAGAAGGAATTTTCTCTTTTACCCAACAAGCTGGTTGTAAAGGAGTCCAAAAAAATCCTGGGGCTATTGCATTCACGCGAATATTTTTCAAAGCCAGATTTCTGGCTAATGCTCTTGTAAACCCCACAATTGCGCCCTTAGAAGCCACGTAATCGA
Source organism: uncultured Bacilli bacterium (assembly GCA_947594705.1). Lineage (GTDB taxonomy): Bacteria > Bacillota_I > Bacilli_A > RF39 > UBA660 > Ventrenecus. The sequence continues at coordinate 1,607 of CANQEG010000090.1, forward strand.
TGAGCTGTGCATCTCCATAAAAGGTTGTTACACTTGTTAAATTAATAATGGAATCTTTAGAATGTAAAAAAGGTAAAACTTCTCTTGTTAAATAAAACATTCCATAAATATTTACTTTCATTGTCGTATCAAATTGTTCATCAGAAATATTTTCTAAACAATCTTGTTGATATTGTACGCCCGCATTATTGACTAAAATATTAATTTTGCCAAATTTTTCCATGGTTTCTTTTACAATTTGCTTACTAAACTCTGGTTTAGATAAGTCTCCGGAAATAAGAATACATTCACCACCAAGTTTTTCAATATATTCTTTTGTCTCATTCGCGTCCTCATGTTCATCATAATAAGGAATAACTACTTTTGTACCTTCCTTAGCAAAAATAATCGCACATGCTCTTCCAAGTCCACTATCACCACCAGTAATAATCGCAACTTTTCCTTTTAATTTACCACTTCCTACATAGTTTGGATCATCAAAAATAGGTCGTGGATACATTAAATACTCAAGTCCTGGTTGTTTTTCTTGACTTTGTTCGGGAGCCATGGTTTGATATTTTGTGCCTTCAATTCCAAGATTTCCATAGTAGTTGTAAAATTTGTTTCCAAATTCATAATCGTGATTCATAAATAACCTCCTTTAAACTATATGAAAAGAAACAAAAAAGTAAATCAATTTTAAGAAAAAAATGATACAATAAAAAAAGAAAGAAGTGATAATTTGAAAGAGATTAAATGTCCTAAATGTGGAGAAATATTTCAAGTGGATGAAAGTGGCTATGCAGAAATTGTCAAACAAATAAGAGATAAAGAATTTTCTTTAGATGTTGAAAAAAGATTAAAAGAACTCATTCATGAACAAGAATTAGAATCAATAAGAGAAAAAGAAAAAATGGAAATGTCTTATAAAGAAGAAATATCAAAAAAAGAAAAAGAATTAATTGAAAAAGAAAGCAAAATAAAAGAATTAAATACTGTATTGGAATCTTTAGAAACCAAAAAACAATTAGAAGTAACCAAAGCCGTAGAAGAAAAAGAGAAAAAAATCTTTGAACTTACTAGTACAATTGAAAAAGTAGAAACAGAAGCCAAACTAAAATTACAAACGCAAAAAGAAAGTTATGAAGAAAAGATAAAATTAAAAGAAGATGAAGTACTTTATTATAAAGATTTCAAGGCCAAACAATCTACGAAAATGATTGGCGAGTCTTTAGAAAAACATTGTGAAATGGAATTCAATAAAATAAGAGCTACTGGGTTTCAAAATGCTTATTTTGAGAAAGATAATGACATTAAAACAGGAAGTAAAGGAGATTATATTTTTAAAGAAAACGATGAAAATGGCAATGAATTTATTTCGATTATGTTTGAAATGAAAAATGAAATGGATACGACTTCAACTAAGAAAAAAAATGAAGATTTTCTAAAGGAATTAGATAAAGACCGCAACGAAAAAAAATGTGAATATGCCGTTTTAGTGTCTCTTCTTGAAATGGATAATGATTACTATAATACGGGAATTGTTGATATGTCTTATAAATATCCTAAAATGTATGTCATTCGCCCCCAGTTTTTTATTCCGATGATTACCATATTACGAAATACTGCTAAAAATTCTTTGAGTTATAAACAAGAACTTGCTTTTATTCGAAATCAAAATATTGATATTTCTCACTTTGAAGAAGATATGAATGAGTTTAAAGAAAAATTTTCAAAAAACTATCGTTTGGCGAGTGAAAAGTTTAAAACAGCAATAGAGGAAATAGATAAAACAATTATTCACTTACAAAAAACAAAAGATGGTTTATTATCTTCTATCAATAATTTAAGATTAGCAAACAACAAAGCAGAGGAATTAACCATCAAAAAACTTACAAGTCATAATCCAACTATGGCGAAGAAATTTGAAGAGTTAGAAAAAACAAAAGTGACAACGTAAAAAAGAACTATTGTTCTTCTTTTAGTTTTTGAAGTGTTTCCATAGATAGGCCAGTAATTTTTTGGGTTTCGTTTAAAGAATATTTTGCTAACATTTTTTTAGCGATTTCTTCGGCTTTTTCTTCTAAACCCATAATGAGTCCTTTTTCTTTACCACGTTCTTCGGCTTCTCTCATTTCTGAATTTTTTTGAAATTGT
>CANQEG010000091.1 GCA_947594705.1 uncultured Bacilli bacterium
GAAAAATCAATTGCCATTCAAAAAAACTTAGGAAGCGATATTGTAATGAGTTTTGATGAATGTCCTCCTGCCAGTGCTCCAAAAGAATATTTATGGAAAAGTGTAGAAAGAACGTTACGATGGGCCAAACGAGGAAAAGAGGCCTTTGAAAAAGAAAATCAACTTTTATTTGGAATTGTGCAAGGAGGAGCTTACGAAGACATTCGAAAGTATAGCGCAACTGAAACAGTTAAAATTGGTTTTGATGGGTATAGTATTGGGGGAGTTGCCAACGACCATGAAAGTAAAGAAGATATGTATAAAGCATTCTCTTATTCAACAAAATATTTACCGGAAGATAAACTAAGATATGCAATGGGAATAGGAGATCCGATAGATATAATTGAAGGAGTGATAAGAGGAATAGATATTTTTGATTGTGTTTCTCCAACGAGATTAGCAAGACATGGACACGCTCTTACGAAATATGGTAAGATTAATTTAAAAAATGCCAAATATAAACAAGATTTTACTCCCATTAGTGATACTTGTGATTGCTATGCCTGTAAACATTATACAAAAAGTTATATAAAACATTTAATCAATGCCGAAGAAACCTTTGGGGCAAGACTTCTATCTATTCATAACATTCGTTTTTTAATACAATTAACGGAAGAAATAAGAAAAGCAATAAAAACAGATACATTATTAGAATATCGTGAAGAATTTATAAAGAATTATAAGGGAGAATAGTATGAAAAAAAGATATATTATATGTATCACCATTGTGATTTCCGGATTACTTATCACTGCCGCTACATTTTTTAAAGTAACGAAAAATCATACCGATAGAGTTATTTTAGTGACTGAAAAAAGAATTACGGAAGCTGCCAAAGAATGTGTTTGGAATGAAGATTGTAAAGAAAATAAAATCACTTTGGGGTATCTAATTCAAAAGGGCTATTTAAAAGAAGAAGTAAATCCAATTACTAAAATGTATTACACTCATGAATCTTATGTTTTAAAAGAAAATGAGCAGTATACTTTTCATGAAGTTTAATGTTTTTTATTAATACCAATCATCGAACCAAAAATACTAGATAAAAGTAAAATAAGATAATAAATGATTCGTTCTATAGAAAAAAGAGTTCTAAAAAAGATAAGATTTATAAGAAATAAAAGAACAATTAAAAGAATACCCACTTTACATCCTTCTAAATACCCTTTTTTTTCTGCTTTTTTTCCAAAATGAAACCCAATAAGAAAGAAGACAAAAATCATTCCAATAAAAATTATCATATCAGAACCCTTAGTAAAAAATAAATTTCCTATATTCCCAAGAGTTAATAAAAATGAGAAAATACTTAGAAAAAGAAGAAAAAACAAAATTAATTTTCCATATACTTTTAAAGTTTTCAATTTTACATCACCTAACAAAGTGTATGAATTTAAAATATATTTATGTAAAAAAACGTAAAACCAAAAAATAAAACTTGTTTCGGGGGGGGGGTATATATGCTAAGATTACTATTGTAAAGATAGTAATTTTTTTAAGTTCATTAATAAGAATGAGAGGTAAGAAATATGGAAAAAAGAAAGAAAACATTATTAATTTTAGGATTATGTATTTTTACATTAACTTTAATAGGACTTTCTTATGCTTTTTGGCAAATCGCTTTACAACAAACAGATGAAAACGTAGTATATACAGATTGTTTAGATTTAAAATTTGTTGGTGAAAATAATATAAATTTACAAAATGCTTATCCTATGACATATGAGGAGCAAGAATCATTTTTTGCAAGTGAAACACCATATCATTTTACGATAACCAATCAATGTGAAAGTAAAGCAAATTTATCGATTAATATAGAAACATTAGAAGTTACCGATGAAGAAAATCCCTTAGATGATGAATGGGTAGATGTAATACTATATGAAGGAAATGAAAAGATAAATGTAGATGAAACAACCATATTAAATAATTCAGATAAGAATGGTCATTATAAATTAACAGCCAGTGATGTCAATGATAATAGATTATTAGAGGAATCAGAGAAAGCTTATACATTACATAGTTTTACAATAGAAAAAAATGAAACCAAAGATTTTAGTATGTATTTATTCTTAGATGAAGATACACCAGTAGAGACAAAAAGTGGTAAAAAAACAACGAATGCCGAATGGAAAGGAAAAGTAACTATCAATGCAGCATATAGGGTACCTGTAAAAAATATGATAAGAAAAATCGCTAGTAATAGTGCCAATGATTATGAAGGTGATATAGAAGGAATATGGGGCTATAAAGACCAAATTACAAAAATAGTATTGAAAGATACATTAGAACCACCTGAAACGTATGAAGAATCTTTTGATGAAAGTGACAATGGTGATGAAAGCGTTATGAGCTATTTGGTATCAAATGAAGAAGATGGTAGTTATATAGCTTATATACAAGCCGATGGAAAAATAATAGCCAATTATGATAGTTCTGAGTTATTTCGATCCTTTGGCTACGTTGAATCCATAGATGGATTAGAGAATTTAGATACCAGTCAAGTAACCAATATGAGTTATATGTTTGCAGAAATGGAATCCTTAGGAGAATTAATTATACCAAATACATTTGATACATCAAATGTAACGAATATGTATGAAATGTTTGAAAGTTTATCATTTATATCCACATTAGATTTAGGTGAATCTTTTAATACGAGCAATGTAAAAAATATGAGCGGAATGTTTAGTGGCTTGCATGAATTAAAAGAATTAACCTTGCCGTCATCTTTTAATACGTCACAAGTAACGGATATGAGTTATATGTTTTCGGGAGCAAGATCATTAACTAATTTAGCTTTAGGAGAAAATTTTGATACAAGGAATGTAACCGATATGAGTGGTATGTTTAATGGTTTGTATTCTTTAGAAACATTAGATTTAAAAAATAAGTTTGATACTAGCCAAGTAACGAATATGAGTCAAATGTTTACCCAAATGAGTGCTTTAACAGAACTAAATTTAGGGGATTCTTTTGATACCAGTCAAGTAACCAATATGAGTTATATGTTTCAGTATACAAGTTCTTTACCAAATTTAGATTTAAAAACTAAATTTAATACGGAAAAAGTAACCGATATGAGTTATATGTTTTATAGCATGGAATCATTAAATAATTTAGATTTAGGAAATCTTTTTGATACCAGTCAGGTAATTAATATGGAATATATGTTTTCGGGTATGCGTAAAATAACCGAATTACCTTTAGGCGAAAAATTTAATACGAGTAATGTAACCAATATGAGTTATATGTTCTCAAATATAAATAATTTAGAGAATTTAGATTTATCACAATATAACTTTGATACAAGTCAAGTAACCAATATGAGTTTTATGTTTTATAGAATGACTAGCTTAGTTCATTTAACTTTAGGAGATCAATTTAATACGAGTAATGTAACCAATATGAGTTATTTGTTTGATGGTGATTCTGCATTATCAACAATTAATTATGGGCAAAATTTTATTCGGAATGCAAATGCTTCAACAAAACAAATGTTTCTAAATTGTCCTGCTCCTAAACCAGAGCATGAATCTTGGAATGGTGTTACAGATTGGGAATAAATTGATACCTATTTCTACATTTTCTAAAGTCAAGAAAATGTCAAAAATAACAGAAAAAAAGAGTAAATTAGTTTAAAAAAGAAAACTTTATGAAAATTAAGAAAAAAAAAGATCATAAAGTTTTTT
>CANQEG010000092.1 GCA_947594705.1 uncultured Bacilli bacterium
GTGGGGTGAGTTTACTCACGGAATGTGCTTTCAGCACCTGAGAGCAAGCCACATAATTTATTATGTGGTACTTGACTTGGGGGGGGGGTATATGTGATAAACTCATTCTAGGAAACTAGGGTGATTTTTTTATATGAAATTAAAAAAGTTTAAAGAAAAAAATCCAAAAAAAGTAGGAATTATACTATTTACAATCAGTTGTATTTTATTAATCTGTGGAGTAATTTTATATAGAACCTTTGCGATATTTCAAGTTGATACAACACAAAATATTATCAATGGAAGTATTGAAGACCCAGGAGATATTTATTTTGCTTTTTATAAAGATGGAAATATACAAAAAGAAATGCCTAGAAGAGAAGATGGTTATATTTTAGATGAACAAGAAAGCTATTGTGGAGTCACCGGAAAAAATGATAATAATATTACCATATCAGTGGATGAAAATAATAAAATACATGTAAGTGGGGTAACAACATCTAGAACAAAATGTAATTTATATTTTAGAAATCATTATTATGTGAAAATTGGTGAAGAAAATCATTCCGTTTCTACTAGTAACAATAGTTTAGAAATTACAAAAGAAGGTAATATTTTACTTTGTAATCAGGGAATTACTGCAAGTGAAAATAATGATACAATTACTTTAAATGATATTACTCAAGATAGTATATGTAAGTTTTATAATACTTCAATTGAAGCTTTACAAAATGTTGATGATACTCCAAATTATATGTTATTTTTAGCAGATGAAACTATGAATAGTGAATTAAGTATATCTTCTAATAAAAATTTAACTGTTGATTTAAATGGACATACGTTTAATGGCAATTTTAAAAATTATGGGAATTTAAAGATAATTTCCACAAAAGAACAAAAGGGCAAAATAAATTCTATAGATACTACTTGTATGGAGATTTTGGATGTTGCTACATTATTTGTTTCAAATGTCATTGCCATTAGTAATAGTAAAACTGTTTTGTATTCAGAAAAAAATGGTGGCTTAATAGAAGTTGTTGACTCTGATTTTATTTCTAATGCTACATATGGCATTTCTTCTATATTTACAGGTAATCAGTCTAGTATAAATATTATAAACTCAAACATAAATGGACCACATGCAATTGGTGGAAATGGTGGTAATATCGTAATTGATAATAGTACAATAACTGGTACTATACATAACGGTATCACGGTAAATGCTGATTTCAAAGGTAATATTACAATAAAGGAAAACTCTAAAATTACAGGCAATCTTTCAGGCATTAAATTTAGTGGGTATGGAACTGTAATTTTAGATGGAAGTACGAAAGTTAGTCCAGTTATTACTGGTACTACAAATAAAGGAATAGAGGGTTCAAAAGTATTGCTTGAATGGAATTATGGAGAAATATTTGGTAAAGTAGCAAGTGATATTCTTTCTACTTCTACTGTTACAAGAAGTGGAACGACTATAACTACAAAAGATGAAAATGGTATGAAACATAGTTATTTACAATAAAGAAATTATAAGACTAAAATTTAAAATAAGTCTTTTTTCTTTGTGAAAAAAATGATATGATTATAAGAGAACAAGGGTGAGGACTATGGTACTAAGAAAACCGTATGCTTTTTTGATTCGGCACTTTAAATTGATACATCTTTTGTTATGTGTTCCTTTGATATACCTTGTGATAAGAACGGGTGCTATTGCAAGTTTTTTAAATGACTATGTAGCTTCTAATTATTATACCAATGTTACTAATATTCCGGGCACTTATATTAATTATTTTATGTACTTGGCTATTGTTATGGTTATTTTGTTAGTTTTAGCGGTATATTTTTTAATGCGACAGAAGGAAAAAGATACAAAGTTTTATATGTTTTTAATTCTTTATTATGTAATTCTTTTTGTTTTAATTTCTTTTTGTCATGGTATTTTAGATGCGGTTGAAACTGCTTCCATTGAGGCACAAAGTGTGAGGATGTATCGTGATATTGCCTGGATTATTTATATTCCTCAGTTTTTCTTTATTGGTTATACTGCTTTAAGAGGAATTGGTTTTGATTTAAAAAAGTTTAATTTTGAAGAAGATGTTAAGGAACTTGAAATTACTGATATTGATAATGAAGAATTTGAACTTGTTTTTGGAAAAGATGCTTATAAGTATAAAAGAACTATACGGAGATTTTTTAGAGAATTTCGTTATTATGTTTTAGAAAATAAATTTACTTTTACAATTTTAAGTATTGTCATTGTCATTGGAATTGGGACATTACTTTATATTAATTTCGGTGTTTTACATAAAACTTATCGTCAAACACAAAGAATTTCACATAATAATTTATTAGTAACTGTTACGGATTCGGTATTATCTAATATGGATTTAGGGGGAAATATTATTGATAAAGATAAATACTATTTAGCACTTGGACTTCGAATTAAAAATAATGGAAAAACTTCTACAACTTTTGATTATGAAAATTTTAAAATTAATGTTGCTAACTATCTTATTTCGGCAACTCTTGATAGAACTAGTTATTTTGCTGATTTTGGAATTCCTTTTAGTAGAGATACGTTAATTGAAGCTGGTACCGAAAATGTTTATGCTCTTACTTATGAAATTCCTAGTGAATTGATTCATAGACCTCTTACTTTAAAAATATTAGATTCTCTTACTTATGAAATAGGAAGTGTAACACCAATTTATAAAACAGTAAATTTACATTATGAAACAGTGTTAGAAAATAAAGAAATAAAGTCTATTCCTTTGGGAAGAATTTTAGAAATGTCTGGTTCTCGTGTAGGAATGACCCAAATTGAATTAAATGAGTTTAGTATTCAAAAATCTTATGAATATAATTATCAAAGTTGTAGTGGAGAATATTGTCAAGATTTAAAAAATAAAGTGGTTTCGCAATCTAAAAATACTTTGCTTATTTTAGACCGTAATTTTTCTATTGATACTTATACTGATTATTATCATTCTAGAAAAGGGGCAGGAAGTTTTGTGGCTGATTTCTTTAAAATTCGTTATGAAGTAAATGATAAGAGAAGGGTAAGTACCGTTGTTGATGTTACGCCAAAAGTTTTAAATGATACTTGGGTTTTTGAAGTTCCAGAAGATGTTAGTTTTGCTAATAAGGTGGAATTATTAGTTACATTACGAGGTGAAATTTATTCGTTACAAATAAAATAGAACGATTCTATTTTATTTTTTTAGATTGTTTTTATGTTATACTTTTTTATAGAAAAGAATGGTTAGGATGCTTTGGAATGGAAAGAATATTTGGTTTGGTTAGAAAGTAAAACAATTGTAAAATCTGAATTAGGTACCGATGATAAAAATGGTGAAAGAATTTTAAAGAAAGAATGAATTAATAGATAAATAAATAATATTGAACAATGAAATGAATATGAAAAAAGACATAAAATTGACTCTTTATGTCTTTTATATTTTGTTTAAAATATAAACATAATAAGTATTATTTATAATTGTGTAGTAGTGATTTGAATAATGAAAGATATTTATATTATTATTTATTGCTATAGTACAGAAAAAAAGAGTAAATTAGTTTAAAAAAGAAAACTTTATGAAAATTAAGAAAAAAAAAGATCATAAAGTTTTTT
>CANQEG010000093.1 GCA_947594705.1 uncultured Bacilli bacterium
TTCAAAAGAAAATACGAAATCTATTGTACAAGAAGAGAAGTAAGAAAAATGTCGAATGGTGTCGAAGAGGAAAAAAGAAAAAATTCGTTGACTCGGGGGGGGGTATATGTGATAAACTCATTCTAGGAAACTAGGGTGATTTTTTATATGAAATTAAAAAGATTTAAAGAAAAAAATCCAAAAAAATTGGGAATCATTTTATTTACAATCAGTTGTATTCTATTAATTAGTGGAGTAATTTTATATAGAACATTTGCTATATTTCAAGTAAATGAAACCCAAAATATGATTGAAGGAAATATACAAGATGAAGGCGACATTAGATTCATGGTGTATATAGATGATGTTTTACAAAAAGATGTACCAAGTAAAGAAAGTGGGTATTCCTTAGATACCAGTACTAGTTATTGTGATAATGGCGATTTAATTTCATGGGATGATGAAAATTGGGAAGTAAGGCTTAAAAATATAAGTACCACCAAAACAAAATGCTATTTAAAGTTTAAACAAATCTATAAAGAAGGAATATTAAATGAAGCAATCCCAGATTTAATGAATGGCAGACTTGTTCCAGTAGTAATACTTGCCAATGAATCACCAAGTGATGTGAATTATGTAGGAGGAAGTAAAGGGGGAAAAGTAGAAAAAGCAGATATTACAGATACAAACGACCCTTGGTATAGTTATACAAATAAGAAATGGGCCAATGCTGTCATATTAAAAAATGGCAAAACAGATACATATAAGGTAGGAGATGAAATCTTAGAAAGTGATATAGAAAGTTATTTTGTATGGATTCCAAGATATAGTTATCAATTACAAAATAGTGAAGATATATTTAATAGTTATTCTGGTGCTACACTATTAGGAAATTTTACAAATGTAGCAAATGTATATGAAGAAATGAAAAAAACAAATCAAGTAGGGAATAAAGCGAAAGATAATGGTTTTTATATAGAATTTGGTTCAAAAGAAAAAGATACTAGAACAGAGGGCTATATAATTCATCCCGCATTTACAGCATTCGATAGTAATGGCTTTTGGGCAGGTAAATTCGAAACAGGGTACAATCAAAATAACGATGGAAGTGTCATGCCACCAAATGCTGATAGTTGGAGTACATCAGATGCTCAGCAAAATACAATAGATTCAACTAAAGTGATTATTAAACCAAATGTCTATAGTTGGAGAGGAATACAAATAGCCAATGCCTTTTATACAAGTTATGAATATAAAAGAGAATTAGAAAGCCATATGATGAAGAATACGGAATGGGGAGCAGTAGCTTATTTAACAAATAGTCAATATGGAAGATGTGATAGTAGTAATAAAAATTGTAGTGAAGTAAGAATCAATAATAATAGTAATTATATCACAGGATACAGTGCAAAAGAAGAACCATTAGTGGGGGCTCCAGTATATAATAGTACAGATTCAACAACATTAAATCAAGATGGAGAAAATGGGTTTAACTATAATAATCATACAAGTCAAGAATCTAGTACAACAGGAAATTATACAGGAATATATGATATGTCAGGTGGAGCATGGGAATATGTGATGGGAGTTATGCAAGGAAAGGATGATAACTCAAAGACTCCAGCAAGTGGGCCAAATTCTATAAACAATTCAGGATTTAAAGGACCATATAGCAGTTGTATTGAAAATGGTGGTTTAGACAATTGTAATGAAGATATTCAAAATACTACAGGAAGAGAATGGCCGTCTTCTAAGTATTATGATTTATATGATTATAAAACAAGTGAAGAAAATTATAATAGAGGAATACTTGGAGATGCTACAAAGGAAATGGGACCATTCTATAGGGTTTCATATAATAATGCTACAGCAAGACCTATCGGAAGTTACAATGCCGATTTTGCACGTTTTATAAATTCTGGTGCTCCATGGTTTGAGCGTGGTGTAACCTATACAGATGGAACTAATGCAGGTATTACTGCATTCAGTTATTACACCGGGGTCGCGCTTAATAGTAACACTTTCCGTATTATTCTCACACCATAAGGTAATTGCAAATTTTAAGTTTTATGATAAAATTAGGGTATCTTTTCCTCTTAATTTTTTAGGGGTAATTTTAAAGGTGATATTATGTTAGATAATAATATTTTAGAAAATATGAAAATTAGAAAACCCAGTATTCGAATTAATACTTTAAAAATAACGAAAGAAGAAGTAAAGAATATATTAGGAAAAGAAGGGTTTCTCTTTGAAGAAGTATCATGGTATTCTGATGCTCTAATTCTTCAAAATAAAAATGAAAAAGATTTAGAAATCACTGAACTTTATCAAAATGGAAGTGTATATCTTCAAAGTTTATCTTCCATGTTACCTGTATTAGTATTAGAACCTAAAGAAAATGAAAGCATTTTAGATATGTGTGCTGCTCCCGGCTCTAAAACAACTCAAATAGGAATTATGACCCAAAATAAAGCAACGATTACTGCTTGTGAAAAAAACAAAATTCGCAAAGAACGTCTTTTATATAATTTGAAAAAACAAGGAATCACTTGCTGTACTGTTTTAGAAACTGATGGCAGAAATTTAGATTCTCATTTTCAATTTGATAAAATTTTATTAGATGCTCCTTGTACTGGTAGTGGAACAAATAAAATAAAAAATCATCCGGAAATGTTAGAAGAAAAAAGATTTCATAAACTTTTAAAAACGCAAGAAGAATTATTTACAAAAGCTTATCAGCTATTAAAACCAAATGGAGTATTGGTATATTCTACTTGTTCTATTTTAAAAGAAGAAAATGAATTTTTAATTCAAAAGATGCAAGAAAAATATCATTTTACTTTAGAATCTATATCTTTTAATATTCCTAATCATTCTATTGTACCTCAAACATTATGTATTTACCCAGATGATAAATTTGAAGGATTTTTTATTGCAAAAATGATAAAAAAATAAAATCTTACTAGGATGCATATAATGGATTAGGTGATCTTTTAATGAACTGTCGAATTCAAAAACCATATCCTAAAATTAAGGTAGAAAAAAAATCTAAAGATACAGCAAGAATATTAAGTCATTTATATGCTTCAAATGAAGGAGAACTTACCGCTGTATTACAATATTCTTATGAAACTTTTGTAGTAGATGATAAAGAAATTGCGCAAATTTTAAAAGAAATTTCTATTGTAGAAATGCATCATTTAGCAATTTTAGGAAAAATTATTGATTTACTTGGTGCTTCGCCTATTTATGCTGAGATAAATCGCGGGGAAGAAACATATTGGAATGCCGATTTTATTTATTATGATACAGACTTAAAAACAATTTTAGAAATTAATATGGAAGAAGAAAAACATGCCATTCAAAACTATCAAATGGTTTTAAATGTCATTGAAGATATTTATATCAAAGAAATGATTAAAAGAATATTAGAAGATGAATATTTACATTTAGAAATATTTATGAGATTAAGACAAAATTTATAATATAATGTATAGTTAAAATAGCATACCTGTTTGGATTTTTTTAAAAAATTAAGCTCTGTTCCATTTCATGCGTGATAAAACTGTACAAGAATAGAAAAATGATGTAAACTAGAAGTAGCTTAAGATA
>CANQEG010000094.1 GCA_947594705.1 uncultured Bacilli bacterium
ATCACTTAAAACACGATTTGCCACATCATCACGAAGAAAGTATTTATCTTGTTCTTTTATTTCCATTTTGTTTCACCCCGCTTTCTTGCTGAAAAGCAAGGCCTATTCTACACATATTTTTTCTCTTTGCAAGCGATTCGACAAAATATGACAAAATAAGCGGTTTTATGATGGTTAAAGTGTTATTTTTTGATTGAGAATTATCTTACTTTTATAATCATTCATTAAATGATAAACGTGTTACAACTGCACAAATTTTAGTATTGCCTTATATTCATAAATTTTGACAATATTTTATATTTTATATTTTTATAAATGATTTTATAGTAAATACTCATCATGACATAAGATAAATTTATTTTTCTTTTCTTTTTTGAATGATAATGTCTATATTGCAAAGGTCCGCTATTTTAATTAAATCTTCAAAGAAGTAACGATTAATTCCTTGTTCATTATTCTTTACCCAGTTTTTTGATTTATTGATTTTTTTAGCAAGTTCTTCTTGAGTTAAGTTTGCGTTTTGTCTAATAAATTTTAATACTTCATTTGCTTGGTATTTGTTTGCTATAAAATTCATGATTACCACCACTCTAATACTAACATTTTCTTTTTGGAGAATTCGGAAAAGACCATTGACACTAGTCTAATAGAAATGCTATAATCAATTTAATATAAGACTAACCGCACTAGTCTAAAGATGGGTGATACTAAATGAAATTACAGAGATTTAAAGAAAAAAATTCTAAAAAAGTAGGAATCATATTATTTACAATCAGTTGTATTTTATTAATAACTGGCGTAATTTTATATAGAACCTTTGCTATATTTCAAGTTGATACAACACAGAATGTCATTAATGGAAGTATTGAAGACCCGGGAGATATTTATTTTGCCTTTTATAAAGATGGAAATATACAAAAAGAAATGCCCAAGAAAAGTGATGGGTATGTCTTAGATGAAGAACAAAGCTTCTGTGGAGTAAATGGAACAAATGTAGATAGTATTAAAGTATCTATGACAGAAGATGAAGTAATTCATGTGAGTGGAGTAGCAACATCAAGAACGAAATGTAATCTATATTTTGTAAAAGGTACTTATATATTAGGAAAAGGGGTACCCATAGTAGAAAATGGAGAAGGTTTATACGAAATAACGCATAATAATGTTACAAATACATTAAATGATACAGATTTTCAAAAAACAGAATATCGTTATGCAGGGGCTGACCCAAATAACTATATAACATTTAATAATGAAAAATGGCGAATTATCGGTTTAGTAAATGTGATGACTAGTAAAAATAGTGTGGAACAAAGAGTAAAAATAATAAGAAATACAAAACTAGGGGACCTTAGTTGGGATTATAAATGTTCTGTACCAAATATAAATCAATGCAATTATGTTAATAACTGGGCTTCCTCCTCTTTACAGCAGATTTTAAATACAAATTATTTTGAAAATAAGTCTGCAATATTTTATTATGGAAATTATGATTCAAATATTGTTACTAGTTCTACTATAGATTTTAATGATAATTACATGAAAACCCCTTATTCTATGATGATTGAAGAAGTTTATTGGAATTTAGGGGGTTTACCTAAAGTTTTTGAAGATAATGTGGAATCGATTTATCAAATTGAACGAGGGCATAATACTTATGATAGTAATCCCACTTCGTGGAAAGGAAAAATTGCTTTACCTTATCTTTCTGATGGAAAATATGCTAACCAAAATAATAAATATTGGTTTACATCATCTAATTGGTACTGGACTTTATCACATGGAAGTGAAGTTTATAATTTGGTAGAAACTATGAATTTCCGTTCAAATGAATTGAGAATTAGTACCGATGTAACTAGATACGTACATAGTGTTTTTCCTACTCTTTATCTTAAACCTTCTGTAAAAATTATATCTGGAACAGGTAGTGGTGAGAATGCCTATCAAATAGTTCAAGTTTTGAAATAGTAAAAATTAATTTCCATACAAAAAGACAATTCTTTATGAAATTGCCCTTTTTTATTCCATTGGATGATTGTCAATATGATGGAATAAAATTCCAATGCTCACAAGTCCACTGACACCAACTAAGGTATAAATGACTTTTGACAAAATAGAACCAGCTTCAAAAATGGTATCGACTAAATTAAAATCAAACAAACCAATTAATCCCCAGTTCACTGCCCCAATAATTACTAGAACGAGGCATATCTTATAAATAATTTCCATTTTTCCCATCCTTTCACTTTTAGTATACATTTTTTCAAAATTTTTATTCATATTTCTTTAGAAAACCAAATATAGTTTAAATAGAAAAGGAATGTGGTGAAAATTGAAAAAGTTTTTTGTAGTGCTTTTACTCTTAACATTGTGTATAACCGGATGTGGAAAAAAGAATAAAAAAGATATCATCAAAGATTTTACAGCCAAAGTAAATGATACAACGAGCTACACATTAAAAGGAAATATGGAAATTTATGCCAATGAAGAAACGTTTACTTATAGTTTAGAAGTAGATTATTTAAAAGATTATTTTTATAAAGTCAAAATGGTAAATCAAACTAACAATCATGAACAAATTATTTTACGAAATAATGATGCTGTATATGTAATCACACCATCACTTAATAAAAGTTTTAAATTTCAAAGTGAATGGCCAGATAACTCTAGTCAAGCTTACTTATTAAAAGCTATTATAAATGATATGAATGAAGATGAAGAAAGCACAGTCGAAGAACAAGATGATACGTATATTATCAAATCAAAAGTAGACTATCCAAATAATCCTGAGTTAAAATATCAAAAAGTAACTATGGACAAAGAAGGAAACATTAAGAAAAATGAAATTTATGATGAAAAAGATACAGTAAAAATGAAAGTGACATTTATGAGTATTGATTATAAAGCAAATTTAAAAACAGATGATTTTAAATTAGAAGATTATATTACCGAAACCGAAACAAAAAAGACAACAGAAAAAGAAGAATGTAAAGATAAAGAAACTTGCAAAGAAAGTACTTCTAAATGTGAAGGTGCTAATTGTACAAAGGAAACGGGTGCTATAGAAAATATTTTATACCCTTTATATATTCCAAGTAATACCTACTTAGAAAAAAGTGATAAAGTAACAACTGATGTAGGAGACAGAATTATTCTTACCTTTGGTGGAGATAAAAACTTTGTATTAGTAGAAGAAAAAGTGTTTGCTAGTGAAGAATTTGAAATTATTCCGGTATATGGAGACCCTTTAATCGTAAGTGATACCATTGGAGCTTTAGGAGCTAACTCTTTATCATGGACAAAAGACAATATAAGTTACTACTTGGCTGGAAACGATTTAACTACCAAAGAGTTATTAACAATAGGAGAAAGTATAGGTTATAACAATCAAACGGTAAGTGCAGAGAAATAATATTTTCTCAAAAATTTTCCTTGAAAAAAATAAATAGTCAATGGGTTATAAGAAAATAAAGACCATTGGCTATTTTTATCTCCGA
>CANQEG010000095.1 GCA_947594705.1 uncultured Bacilli bacterium
TAGAAGGAGTTTTTATTTTCAACTCACCGCTAAAGCTATACTGAACCCCCAGACTATCTGGGGGTTTTCTCATACAATTAAGGCTTGTCCAAAGACAAGCCTCTAGGTAAAAGGTTGGACATCACTTCCAACATCTCATCAGAATCTCTTGCGAGAAACTTACACTTGAGACTTGCAATATGCAAATCCGCGATAGCCGATGATATTCTATCCTCAATTTACCTTTATATTAGAGTATAGATTGTTCTTATACACTCTATAACTCTATATCAACAATAATACATCTGTTACGAAATTATTGTCGTTTTATGTCAAAAAGTTTTTGACTATTTATTATAATCATAAAATATTAATTTTTTCAAGTATTTTTTGAATTTTTTTGATTTAGTATATTCTATTTCGTATCTTTTGCATGTTTTTTACATTTTTAAATAAGAAATATTTATTTTAACTCGAATAAATTTAACATACAAAAGAAAGTATTACTTTCTTTCTTCATTAATCTTCCAATGGAAAACATCTTCTTTTTTGGTTCCATTTAAATAATCTTTTACTGACATAATCTTTTTGCCAAATGGTTTTATTTTGGTAAGATAAATGATTCCATCGTTACAAGAAATCCCTATTTTATCTTTTGTAACTTCACATACTTTATTTGGAGTCATATCTTTTTGTTCTTGGAATTTTGCTTCTAAAACTTTAAATTCTTCTTGATTGACTAATATATTTGCGGTTGGAAAAGGATTTAATCCTCTAATATGATGAATAATATTTACTCCATTTTGATAAAAATCAATTCGTTCTTCTTCGCGTTTAATATTATAAGCATACGTAACTTCTTCGAGATTTTGTTTTTGACGAGGATTTGTTTTATTTATAATACTTGGTAATGTTTCTATTAATAATTTTGCTCCTATTTGCGATAAAACTTCATGTAATGTTCCCACATTATCTGTTTCTTTGATTTGATATTCTTCTTGGGTTATTATGTCTCCTGAATCCATTCCTTTGTCCATATACATAATAGTAATTCCGGTTTTTTCTTCCCCATTCATAAGAGCATGATGGATGGGAGCACCCCCACGATATTTCGGAAGTAAAGAGGCATGAACATTAAAGGAACCAATCTTGGGAATATTTAATACACTTTCAGGAATGATTTGCCCATATGCACAAGTGATAATAAGATCTGGTTCTACTTGTTTTATTTTTTCATAATCTTCTTTTATTTTTATTGGCTGAAAAACAGGTATTTGATGTTTTAAGGCAACTTCTTTGATTGGTGTTGGAGTGATTACTTTTTTTCTACCCACTTCTTTATCTGGTTGAGAAACGACTAAAACAACATGGCAATTTTCAATTAACGCTTCTAAAACAGGAACAGCAAAGCTAGGTGTTCCCATAAAAACTACTTTTGTTTCTTTCATATGAATTCCTTTCTATTTTTTTAATTTGAATGTTTCTTCTTTTTCAGAAACAATATTTAAAATTTCTTTTAATTCATTGGCACTATACTTTTCTTTACGAAGATCACTTGGAATCACATTTTCCATATTCGTTTCTCGTAAATACTTTGTTTTTTCATTTATAGTTTCTTTTTTATCCGTATAATTTACCGAACAATATTTTTCTTGATAATCCATTATCGTAATAATTAAAAATGTTTCTTCTAAATCCGTAATAGAAATATACATTTCTTTTTCTTTTCGATATCTTGCAGTAGCCGCATTTTTAGAAACAGTATTTCCTTCATTATCTAAAAAGATAGTCGATTGCCAAGTTGGCGTATTTTTATCAATGAAAAAGCTTTCTTTTGTTTCTAAATTCGTAATATACCATAAAGATTCTTCTTTATATAAAGGCAGTTCTCCTAATTTATCTTCTACCGGATCCACGACTTTTTCATTTACTAGTTCATCTACTTTTTCACACCAATTCACTAATCTATTCATAGCATCTTTTACTTTGTCTTCGGTTTCCACTTTTTCATTTTTTTCTTTGGCCATGACTATCATTGAAGGATTTAATAAACTAAGACTTAGTAAAGCACACCTAATTTCATATAATAATTTTTTCTTCATAAACACCCTTCCTTTTCGTTTTTTTATTCTAACAAAAAACTTAACGAAAATCAATCTCTACCCAAAAGTCTTTTGAGGAAGTAACAATTTCATCTAATTCTTTTAAAGCAGGCATTAATTTTTCATCAAAGCGATACTTAATTAATATTTCAAAATGATATACTTTATTTACCAAAAACATATTGGCTGTGGTAGGTCCCAAAATGATGGAAGAAGCATCAATTTTTTCTTCTAAAAAAGCTTTCATTTTATTGGCTTCATTGGACGCGACATGATAATCTTTACTTAATATCGTAATTTGACATAAATAATAAAATGGTGGGTATTTTAATGTTTTACGAATATGCATTTCATATTGAAAAAATTTATTATAATCTTGACTTTGAACAAATTTTAAAATTTCATGATCGGGGTAAAAAGTTTGCACGATTACTTCTCCCATTGTATTTTTTCTTCCGGCTCTTCCACAAGCTTGACATAACAAATCAAATGTTCTTTCATTGCTTTTATAATCGGGAACATTTAAAGAATTATCGGCATTTAAAATTCCTACCAAACTTACATTACCAAAGTCAAGTCCTTTACTAATCATTTGAGTTCCTAATAAAATATCATATTTTCCTTCACCAAACTCGGTAATAATCTTTTCATAAGCACCTTTATTTTGGGTACTATCTCGATCCATTCGAATTACTTTAGCCGTTGGAAACACCTCTTCTAAATAATTTTCTAATTTTTCAGTTCCAAGGCCATAGTATGATAGACCATCTTCTTTACATTCGGGACAAACCTCTTCTTTATAAATGGTATAACCACAGTAATGACAACGTAGTTGATTCGATGATTTATGATATGTAAGAGTAATATCACAATTGGGACAACGATATGTAAATCCGCAAGAAGAACAAGAGATTGTTGTAGAATGTCCACGACGATTTAACAAAAGTAATATTTGTTCTTTTTTATTTAATTTTTCAATTATTTTACATTCTAATTCACGACTTAAAATAGGATGTCTTCTTTTCATTTCTTCGCGCATATCAATTATTTTTACTTTGGGCATCATTTTTTGATTGGCTCGTTTGGTAATCGGAACATATTCATATACTTTTTTATATGCTCTTGCCATACTATCAAGGGTTGGCGTAGCACTTCCTAAAACAACGGGACAAGAATGAGTTTCACTTCTTTTCCCGTTGTTTTAGGAAG
>CANQEG010000096.1 GCA_947594705.1 uncultured Bacilli bacterium
CTTAAGCTACTTCTAGTTTACATCATTTTTCTATTCTTGTACAGTTTTATCACGCATGAAATGGAACAGAGCTTTTTATTTATAAAAAAAGAAATCAATTTTACTTGATTTCTAGATTCTATAATATTTTTCCCTTGACTACTCAGTAAGACTTAAAATGTAAGGCTTATCAACACTTCCATCATTTCCGTCTGTATTTAAAAACACTACATTTTGTTTTAAATAAAGAGCCGGATAAGTTGGAGCAGTATCATAATTCAAAGGATAAGGCCAAACACATCCACTAGAAGAAATGTAATGTACATCACCATTTAAATTTTCTCCATTATAATCGACTACATAAGGTGTTATAGACCAATTATAAATATTTAGCCAATCATTCTCACCACATTCGGTATAATTATTCCAACCATTACCGACCCCACTACTATTTGCATTGATATTTAAACATGTTTCTTTTCCTAGATTACCTCCACTAGTTGCATAAACAAAATCACTTAGATAGATTAAACCTATACCATGATATAACGTAGGTGTGGCTTCACCATTCGAATTTTTGGTATTTTCTTTACTCCATTCGTAAGGAAATTGGTTGTTATTTCCTGTTAACGTTCCTCGTTCTTGCTTATAATACTCTGAAGAAATATGATCGTTTCCGTTCATTCCCCCAATATTCCATATCACTTCTTGGTCTATCATAGTTTTTGCTGTGTCACTTAACCCTCGAATAGGTTGTTCACTTGAAAAATCACAAGTACTTTCTTCTTTTATATAACATGCTCCAGAAGTACTGTTATAATAAATGCCATTTAATGTTTCCATTAAAGTTGATTTGGTCCAATCATTGAATTCTTTATCCCAGCTAAAATTACCAATACTTTCATTTCTTACTATTTTTACTCTTTGTTCTATTCCATTTGCTGTTTTGACATTTACAAGACCAATAATCCGCCATTTTTCACAATGCTCTGACCCACTTGTATAACCTGTATCACAATTAAACCATACATAATTGTTTGGATTTTTTCCAATATATCGTAACTCGGAATTAGCAAAATCTTCTTCACCTGCTTGAAATTGTATACTTTCCTCATGTTCTTGAATTACTAAGCCGTTTCCTTCTTCATCTAAATTTCCTATAACAACATCTGGAAATACTTCTTCTTGTGTAGGATTATCTTCTCCTCCTCCATCAGTATTTTCACAAACACCAATGCTTCCTGTTAAAGTCGCATGAAATAGTTTTGTCATATCTTCTGATTGATCTTGATTTGTATATTTATAAGTTACTATTAATATATAAGTTTCAGTATGTCCTGTTTCTTCTTTTTCAGCTTTTCCAGGAATTTGTATTTCTTTGGCAAATAAAACAGGCTCTTCTTCATCTGTTGATGGAAAAGGCATCTCACCAACGATTTCCGTTCCATCTTCAGTTGTTAATTTAACTACTAAATCATTTTTATTTACAAATTCATTTACAATATCTTTCCAATATAACTTAAAGCACATTGGAGATGTCCCAGTATTAGTAACTGTAAAAGGAAATTCTTTTGTATCTCCAGGAATCCAGAAATTTTCAGATGTATTTCCTGCTAAAACTAAATTACCTAAATCTGCTGATTTTAAGGCAGAGCCTGTACTTTCTAATTCATTTTTTGTTGTTGCAACAAAATAAGTGTAAGTTCCTTGAAATGTAATACTTAATAAAATTAAAAATGCTGAGACAATTACCGCATACATTCTTTTTTGGTACATCTTATCCACCATCCTTTATTCTTATTACTATTATCTTTTAAAAATCTTTTTTTGTCAAGATTCTTCCTCTATTAATACATTTGCTTTTACATCATTTATTCTTTCCATATCACTGGAAACAATAATTTGATAAGTTACTTCAGTATCTTTTGAAATCGTATCAAAATCAGTTACATAAATATCATGTATAGGAAAATAATCACTAAAAATTTTTTTATTCTCTTTGTATATTGAAATCAATACTTTTTCTTCTTCTTCATTTTCTATATTTTTTACTAATAATGCTAAAAATGCTTCTTGTTTTTTATTATTTTTTACTGTAATACTTGTCTCAATAGAATTTTCTTCTTTTGGTAAAAATATTTCTCCATTATTCTCATCAATAATGGTTACCACTTCTTTCTTTTTGACAAATTGTTTTTGATACGTATCATAAATAAAAATCCCGCCAAATAAAAGAATAACAATACTCCATATAATGATTTCTTTTCTTTTCATAGTCCCTCCTAGAAGTGGATAGATTCATGATTTGGTTCGCTATAAAGATCTTCAAATTTTCCTTTTCGTGATTGAATCATTAATCCCAAAACTCCAATCACAAATAAAACAAAAGATACGATTTGAGCAACTTTAAAACCACCAAGCATTAATGAATCAGTTCGCATAGATTCAATAAAAAATCTTCCAATACTATACCAAATCATATAAAAGCATGTAAGTCCCCCAACTTTTAAATATTTATAATGTTTTATACATATTAAAACAATAAAACCAAGCAAACACCATAATGATTCATATAAAAATGTTGGATGATAATAAATTCCATTAATATGCATTCCTTCTATAATAAATTCCGGAATGTGAAAACTTTCTAATGTCGCTTTAGCAACACTTGCTCCATGGGCTTCCATATTAAAGAAATTGCCCCATCTTCCAATCGCTTGAGCTAAAATAATTCCCGGTACTGCCATATCAGTAATTTTAAATGTTCTGACATTATATTTACGAGCATAAAATACTAATGTTAGAAAACCTGCAAGTAAACCTCCATGAATCGCTAGTCCACCTTCCCAAATTTTAAAAATACTAATAGGATTACTAGCATAACTACTCCAATTAAATATTACATAATAAGCTCTTGCTCCAATAAATCCAAAAATAATCACCCAAAAGCATAAATTAAACAAAAAATCTTTTGGATAATTTTGTTTTTTTCCTTCTCTCATTAATAAACCTATTCCTACTAAAACGGCGACTAAAAGTAAAACCGAATACCACTTAATTTCAAAATTTCCAATCGTAAACAAAACTGGATTCATATTTATCTTCTACCTTTCTTATTTATTATACCATACGGCAGACAATGTCCGCAACCTAACATTTTAAACTTTTAATTTAATAAAAAAAGCAAACCTCTTGAAATAGTTTGCCAAAACAGTATAATAACTGTACGTGATCTAAAGTCACAATCTAAATT
>CANQEG010000097.1 GCA_947594705.1 uncultured Bacilli bacterium
AGAAGTAGCACAATTTGGTAGTGCACTTGGTTTGGGACCAAGGGGTTGCAGGTTCAAATCCTGTCTTCTCGACCATTGAAGTTTAAAACATAGAAATATGTTTTAATAAATGAGTTAAAATCATGTGTGATAGTATGAAATTAAACTCGAGAAAGTACGTTATGCGTACTTTTTTCTTGATGTAAATAAATATCTAAAGTAGTAGATACATGAGAATGTCCCATACTTCTTGAAACAATATCAATAGGAACACCAGAATGAATCTTACGAGTAGCATAACTATGCCTAAATTCATGTTGAGTAATAGGTGGCAATTTTGCTTTCAAATAAGCATTTTTTTTATATCTATCAATAGTCGTATGAGATAAAGGTTTAGGTCCACCAAAAATAAAATAATCACTCTTACATTCACCATACAATTTAATATAATATCGTTTTAATAACCAAATTCTAAAACACATTAAATATGAAATTTTTAAAGTTCTTATTGAAGATTGATTTTTAGGTGTATCGAGTTCCCTATCAACTTTTTGATGTAAATTATGTACTAAATGAATATAACGCCCATTTTTATCTAAAAAACGTAATGCAGAAGCTTCACCAGGTCTAGGACCATAAAAGAAAATAATATTGAAAAATTGTTTTAAAACAAAATCATCCAAACAAAATCTAAATTTTCGAAATTGATGTATATTATATACAACATGATTTTTAACTTCAATTTTCTTATTAAAAGGTCCAACACTAGAAACAACATTCTCAGTTAAATAAGAGCAACATTCACAATAACGCATAAAATTATTAAAAACATAATAAAGTTTAGCATTATACTTATTTTTAAAATTTTTTTCAATAATAGAATCTTGCCATTTCAATATATCAAATTTAGTAATATCTTCAATATTCATGTTTTTAAAATAAGGTAAAACGTGATTATTAAAATCATGTGTGATAGTATAAAAGCCTTGTTTTTTATGTCGCTTTTCAACATATTTCATAACTCTCTTAACAATAAACTATATTCTAATACGACCACTAGCTACGGCAGAAGTAAATGCACGTACCGCACGTCTTACACCTAACCACATTAAGAAGAAAGACATACCTACACCAACGATACTAGCTAAAACCGTCAATACTTGAGTAACAGTAATACTACCAGTTAAAGCGGTAATAAAAGCCGTGAAATCAATAGTTTCTTGACCTTCCATGGTAAACAACCCCTTTCTATTCAAAATTAAATTTTAATTAGATAGCCAAAATTCAAAAAAAGCACGTTAATTCTTGGCATTAGATAATTGAGTAATTTTAATTAGTTCAATTTCAGCGTCAGATAAAAAAACTTGTTTCTTTACCTTATCAGTAATAGAAAGTTCTAAAACAGTATAAGGATTTCCATTTTTCGAAGTTTTTTGTACTAGTTCCGCTTTTAAAATTTTAATTTCCATAGTTTTTTACTCCTTTCTTAATTCCATTAAAACATGGAATTTTGCTAACTCTACAAAATTGACAAAAAAAAAGAAAGTTTTTATGACTTTCCACCACAAGACTATTTTATTGTAATTTTTTTTAATACTTCAGTAGCTATTTCATTGATTCGATTTTCAACATGATATTGAACCAACCTATCAAGTAAAAAGAATAAGCAAAAAACTACAATTACAGTTAGTAAAATAACTAAAAAATAATCTAAAAAACTTCTTCGTTCCAAAATAAACAACTCCTATTCTTAAAAAAGTATAAAAGAAAAAATGGTATATTTCAACCATTTTCATACATTAAAAATAAATTATTTTGAGCAAAACTCTTTTCCAATTTCAATACAATTCTTTAGTTGTGAAGTATACAAATAATTAATAACTTTTGCTTGATTTTCAAAAGTAAAACCCTCTTTCTCATATAAATCATAACATTCTTCAATCGTAGGATTAAAATTTAAATAGAATACACTTTTATCACTTTTTAAATCTTTCTTAATTATATTCAATAATTTCTTTTTCACTATAATTCCTCCTTTACAACACTATCAGTGAATAGTTTATATTTATGATGACCGATTTCAATATGAATCGGATTTCCATACCTCATAAATAAACTAAATAATTGAGATATATTATAATTAATACATTTTGATAATTCTTCAAAATCATCAAAATAACAAACAATCATATCATCCATATCATATAGAACAAAATAATTCGATAATCTACTTTTAGTAGCTTTAATTTTCATACATAACCTTTCTAATAAGATTACTTTATTAAGGTTCAAATCCTGTCTTCTCGACCATTTTTTGTTTATAAGGACTTTATTTTAAGTCTTTTTTTTGTTTTAAAAAGAAAATGTGATATTTTTTTTGTATTTTTAGGAAATTTATTGTATACTATTTTTAGAATAGAGGGACTAGTATGAAGAAGTTAACTTTAAAAGAAGAAGAATTAAAAGAAATAGATGGTTATTTTAGAGCTGCCAATTATATTTCAGCGGCATCTTTGTATTTAAAAGATAATCCGTTATTAAAAAGAAAGTTAGAATTTTCTGATATTAAATCAAAATTAGTTGGACATTGGGGAAGTGCTCCGGGACAAAATTTTGTATATGCTCATTGTAATCGAATGATTAGTAAGTATCATTTACATATGATGTGGGTATCTGGACCGGGACATTCTGGACAAGCTACAATGGGAAATGTTTATTTGGAAGGTACTTTAGGAGAAATATATCCGGAATATACCATGGATGAAAATGGTTTAAAATATTTTTTTAAGAATTTTAGTTTTCCTGGAGGTACTTCTTCTCATGTTGCTCCGGAAGTTCCTGGAAGTATTCATGAAGGGGGAGAACTAGGGTATAGTTTAAGCCATGCTTTTGGAGCGGCTTTTGATAATCCTGATTTAATTGTTACAGTGATGATTGGGTATGGAGAAGCAGGATCCGTAAGGGAGAA
>CANQEG010000098.1 GCA_947594705.1 uncultured Bacilli bacterium
CTTTCTTGCTTAAAAGCAAGGCCTATTCTACACATATTTTTCATCTTTGCAAGCGATTCGACAAAATATGACAAAATAAACGGTTTATGATGGTTAAAGTGTTATTTTTGATTAAAAATTATCTTACTTTTATAATCATTCATTAAATGATAAGCATTTGCATGATGAATATGTCCTAGCCAAGCATTCCAACCCATTTTTACTTCTTTAAAATTTAAAATATTTTTTTGATAAGCATCATTCCAATACTTTATTCTTTTTCTCATTTTCTTTTTACTTCTTTTTCTTACTAAAATATGAGTTTCATAAGTAATATACCCACAAAAATTGATTCCTAAACGACTAGGATAGTATTTACTTTTATGATTTAATTCTAAATCTAAAACTTCTGAAACAAATCTTTTCATTTTTTCAAAAAGACTTTTGGCTTCTTCTTTATTTTTACATAATAAAATAAAATCATCCATATAACGAATGTAATATTTTACTCTTAAATTTTCTTTGACATAATGGTCTAACTTATCTAAATAAATATTGGCAAAAAATTGAGAAGTATAATTTTCAATGGGAATTCCTTTTTCGTGAGGGCTATCAAAAATAATTTTTTTGGTAAAATAAAGTAATTCTTTGTCTGATATTTTCTCTTTCATAATTTCAAATAAAATATTTCGATTAATATTATAAAAATAACCTTTAATATCACACTTTAAAACATAATAATTGGAATACTTTCTTTTCATAGCACGCATCATTTTTTGTAAATCTTTCACAGCTTTATGTGCGCCTTTTAAAGGTAAACAAGCATAAGTATGGGTAATAAAACGAGGCATCATATATGGTTTTATAAATTCTTCTACATACCACTGATGAACTACTCTCGCTTTATAAGGAAGAGCTTTAATTACTCTTTTCTTTGGTTCATAAATTGTAAATTCATGATAAGAACCAAAACTAAAGGTATGTTTTTTTATTTGTTCCATAATATTAGATAGATTTGTTTCTAAATCTAATTCAAATAATAAAATTTCTTTTTTCTTTCCTTTTCTTTTTCTAGCTCTTTCATGAGCTTCTAAAAACTTATCAAAAGTAAAATGAGCATTCCAAACATTTTTTATTGTTTTCGACATGAATTAATCCAACCACCTAATAAATTCCCAATGTGAGCAAGTTTATAACTCCAAGCATGATAATTTTGTAAAGAAATGTATTTATTTTTATAAGAAATACGAATTAATACTTTTAACATTTTTAATTTTGTATCTATCATGTTAAATGCTTCCATTTTTTTATTTTTATCATAGATTTTATAAGCATAAATAATATATTCCATTCCTTCATAAGTTTTATTTTTTATAAAAGAGGCTAAAGCAAAACGTTCTTGTTTAGGGTATTTTTTTAAAATCATTTCGGTATAAGAAATCAAGTCTAAATATTTTCCATAAATCACTAAACCATCTAACCCTTTACTTTCTTTTTTAGGAGTTTCTTTATTTATATCAAGATTTAATTTTCCTTCTTTTAAAATATTATTTTCACTCATTCATAATCTCCTTTATTTTTAATAGTTCTTCGAAAGCATTTAAGGGAGTTAATTTTTCTAAATCTAATTTTTGCAATATTTTCCAAACTTTATTTTGTTTTTCTTCTAAAGACATTTCTTTCTTTTCAATGACTTCTACATTTAACCCTAAATTGGCAAACACTCTCATATAATCTTGTAAAGAAGAAAGAGGAAACCCACATTTCATTATGTCTTTGGTAAATGGAGTTAATTTTAAAACAACTTTTTCACTTATATCTTTGGCATCATCACCAATAAAAATATAGAAATTACCACACCGAAACAAATAAAAAATGTCTTTATTTTTACTTTTTAATTCTAAATATTGATTATATAGTTTACTCATTTAAAACACTTCCTATTCTTATATATATACCACGCTTTCTTCCAAAAAAGGAGAAAGAAAGCGTGGGGTGAAAAGTAAAAGGGTGATACGCCTCACGGCGTCAGAACGACACGAAAACTGTAGGCGGTATGCGCATGCCCGTAGTAGTCATTGAAAGCAAATACACCAGCGTCTGTCCCGTCATGGCGAGAACCACCACGTCCGAACCACGGATGACCAGAATACACAAAATACGCTAAGTCTGCATTGTAGCTACTTACATAACGAACTGGTCCAGTCTCTTTCACTCCATTTTTCGTTCTTTGATAGCTGACACTGTAAAATGGTCCAAATTCTTTTGTTGCATCTCCTAAAATTCCTCTATTATAATATTGATTACTTGTACTATAATCATACAAATCATAATATTTTTTACTCGGCCATTCTTTGCCGGTACTATTTTCTTTTTCTGTTTGACTATCACATGTCGGACAACTATATGGTCCTTTAAAATTTGAATTATATGTTTTACTTCTTCCGCTTGCTGGAGCACTGGTATCAGCATCAGCGGATTGCATAACACCCATGACATACTCCCAAGCACTGCCTGACATATCAAATATTCCTGAATAATTTCCTGTTGTACTTGATACTACACTTTGAGGATTGAAATAATTTACAATACTTGTTCCATCTACTCCTAAAGTTGTTGTTTCATAAGTATTACAATTTTCTTTTGTTTCTGTATAACCACATGTTGGAGCATTCTTTGCACTCATTCCTGTGATATAACTTTCTGAATTATTAATTCTTACTTCATCACAATTGTTATCTTTACATCTTCCATATTTACTTTGAGTTAGGTATGCTACTGCTCCCCATTCACTATTTTTCATCATGTGGCTTTCTAGTTCTCTTTGATAATTATATGCTGTATAAAAAGCATTTGATACATTAATATTT
>CANQEG010000099.1 GCA_947594705.1 uncultured Bacilli bacterium
CGGAGATAAAAATAGCCAATGGTCTTTATTTTCTTATAACCCATTGACTATTTATTTTTTTCAAGGAAAATTTTTGTTATTTTTGCTTTAATTTTGCACTTAAGACCATATTTTGATACTCTTCGAACTCTTTTGGTTCTTCGCATTTATATAAATCATCAAAAATTGCTTTTACTTCTTCTTCACTAAATTCAAAACTTAAACTCTTTTCTAAATCTTCATAAGTCCAAGGAATGTCTTCTGGAAGTAATTGTAAATTCGTAATAAATAAATATAAATATTTACTTTTTAAATAATCTTTTTGAATTTCTTGTAATAATACATCTCGATAATTTTGATTTCGATGTTCTTTATTGGCTTTTATTTCTTTTGAAATATAAAAATCTTTTTCTACAAAAGAACTATAATTTTTTTTGTAACCTAACATAGCATCTATTTCAAAAGAGGCAATCACATCTTTTTCAGGAAGATAGCCATATTTACTTTTAAATAACATTTGATAATTTTCAAGAAATTCTTTTGTTATTTTCTTTATATCGATATCTTCATTTTTTCTTAAATATACATTTACATAATATTCTTTAATTTTTAAATTACAAATTTGAATTTCTTTTTGATAATTGGGAAATTGCTGTTTCAATTCATTCCATAATATACTATCATCTTTTGTAAAAATACTTTTTAATACAATATCTTTCCCGACTAATTCCGATAATAAGTAGTAGATAGATAAAAGTGATTCATACCCTGAATTAGAGCCAATTGAGGCTCTTAATTCTTCTTGTAAAAGATTTTTGGTCTTTTCTGGGTCTAATATAGATATAGAGTCAGCATGCATTTTTTCATGAAATAAGGTGCTGGCTTCATTGTTGGAATAAAAAATAATATTTTCACGAGGATCATACTCCGCGACTGTTATTAACGCAAAATTGTCAAATGTATATGTTTCTTTTTTGGATTTTTGCGTTTTTACAGTACAAGAAGAAAGAAGTGTTTTCCAGTAATCTTCACGATTTAAATAGGAAATATAGGAATTTATAAAACGAGTATATTCCTTTTTTAAATTTTCTTCTTCCTCATCAGTTAAGTTTTTATTTTTTTCTAGCATACGATTATTATCTTCTATATAATAATTTATTTGTTCTTGTTTGGTGAATTCATCCCATAAAAAGTAATGTTTTACAATTTGAGGTGCAGCCTGAATGGCTTTAAATGTTTTGGTTTCACTGATAGATAAAAAACAAAGTAAAAGAAAGAAAAAAAGAGTTTTTCTTAATGATTTTGAATTTGTTTTATTTTTTAATATAGGAATACGTTTTATAATTTTACAAATTCCATTTGTTTCTTTTATGATTTCTATATGCGTTTTAGTTAAGGTATAATACATTTTTTCGTTGTCGTTTATTTTCTCTGTTTTTATAATCATCAGGACACCCCTTTTTTGCATATATACTTTATCACAATTCAACGAATAGTCAAGTTTTTTATCGAATAATTTGTTCTAATTGATAAGGGAATGTTTCACTTCCATTATTTGTGTCATTTATTATTTTGACATTTTGTTTTAGATATAAAGTTGGCATCACTGCTTCTATCACTGCCGCTCCATACCCACCTGTTAAGTTTTTTCCTACAATAAAAATATAATTAGCACTATTTGATTGTTGCATAATTGTATAGTAAATTTTGTCATCTTTAAAAAACCAAGTATTAGTTATACATTCTTGATTTTGACCCCATCCACTGCCATCTATAGTCAATTGTAAGCAATTTTCTCTTGTTGTTCCTCCCGTAGAATAACCATAATCAGAAGGGGAAATTAAAGCTATTTTCCCTTTCCATGTTGATGGTTGATTATTATATGTAACTGAACCTCTTTCAATTTTATAAAATTCATCGGTTTTTTGAACAGATGTAGTATGTCCTCCTAAATTCCATAAAACATTGTCATCTATCATACTTTGAGCATTGTTATTTAATTTATTATAATAGTCTCCATTTAAATACGTATTTAAAGTTGCTTTAGTCCAATCATTTTTATTGTTATCATCCCATTTTCTTTCTTCCGTATTCTCGTTTTTTAAAATTTTTACTCTTTGTTCTACATTGTTATTACTTGTCGTTACATTCACAAGACCAATAATTCGCCAATCTTCATCATTAAATTTGATATAGTTATCTGGATTTGAACCGGCATAACGATATTCTTTAGTTGTAAAACCAGTATTTATTCCTGTTACATCCTTATGAGTTACTTCATAAAGTCCATCGCCACTTTCTACTGTTGGTACTCCTTTTCCTAATATATAAATACCTTTTACAAAATATAGATTACATTTGGTTCTTGATGTTGCTACTCCACTTACTTGAATTACTTCATCTTCTGACATTGTGACCTTAATAGTATCTGTATTTGTTCCGGTGACTCCACAATAACTTTTACTTTCATCTAAAACATAACCATCACTTTTCTTGGGCATTTCTTTTTGTATGTTGCCATCTTTATAAAAAGCAAAATAAATATCTCCCGGGTCTTCGATACTTCCATTAATGACATTCTGTGTTGTATCAACTTGAAATATAGCAAATGTTCTATATAAAATTACACCACTAATTAATAAAATACAAGTGATTGTAAATAAAATAATTCCTACTTTTTTTGGATTTTTTTCTTTAAATTTTCTTAATTCCATATAAAAAATCACCCTAGTTTCCTAGAATGAGTTTATCACATGTACCCCCCCCCCAAGTCAACGAATTTTTCTCTTTTTTCCTCTTCGACACCGTTCAACATTTTACTTTTTTCTTATTT
>CANQEG010000100.1 GCA_947594705.1 uncultured Bacilli bacterium
TATGATGATGTATTCTTTAATCAAAAACAAAATTATGATTATCAAGTAATAAATAACAAAGATGAAATAAAAAATATACTAAGCTTGTATATAGAAAAATACTACGATGAACAAGATGACAAACAGACTTGGTTTGATAAGATAAAAGAACTAGCAGGAAGTCTTGGATATGCAAAAGAAGTAAAAGAATTTAAAGAAAATCCAGGAAAGTACAAGGCTCATGTTGGAGATGTAAGCACAGTTTTAAGAGTTGCTTTAACTGGTAGAACCAATACTCCTGATATGTATGAGATTATGAAAGTGCTTAGAAAAGACTCTATGATTAAGAGATTTGAAAAAGCAATGAAAAATTAATAATATTGGAAGTAATAGACATTATTGACATAAAATTTTACAAAAAGCACAAAAAGTGATATAATTAAAGTGTAAGGGCATAATGCCTATTGCAATATTTTTTAAGGAGGATCCATTATGGAACGGAAAGACAATTTAATCATTGGCATTGAAATATCTGATAATCTTTTTTCAGATATATTCAATCAAGAAAGTGTAATTTCTCAATTTCAGAAGATTGAGGAAGAAGCTAGGCAATACTTAGAAAAATGCCTAAAATGCTTAAAATCATCCCGGGAATTTTATGAGTTTACTAATTCTCAAGAAGTGCAGGAAGGAATAAAAACAGTAATACAGATGGCATTGCTTAAACAAGCGATAGAGTTTTCATTAAAGTATCCGGCTGTTCCGGTTAAGAAAGCACTATTAAGAGTGCTAACTGAAGAGAATTTTAAACAAGCCGTGAAGGAGGCAATTAAAAATGCGGAAATAACGGCAGAAGATTTTCTAGGGATCAAAAGCAAAAATATTGCAGAGTTTCTGTAAGGATTCTACTTCCCCGCTAGGATTATTCTAGCGGGGAATTCTTAAGATTTTTAACATTATTTATTTTGACATATCATTTAATTAATAATAAAAATGTAACTTAAAAATACTCTTTTTCATATAATATATACAAAAAATGAAAAGGAGTATTTTTTTACACTCAGGAGACTTTACACCTGTGTGCACAACACAAATGATAGAATTTACATAAGACAAGCAATTACCTGCTAATTTTTATAGACAAAATTTATAAAATATGCTAATATGAAAATAGAAAATAATAAATTATATGGAGAATTAAATGAAAAATTATAAAGAATTATTTGAAAAAGAATTTGATACATCTCAAAAAATAGATGAAACATTTGCAAAAATTTGTAATGAGCAAGGCTTTAAGCAAGGTATTGAGTATTTAAAATCAATCGATTGTAAATGGTTAAATTATGACGGATATACTATTTTATATACTATAAATGAGCTGACTAAAGTATCAACAGCTGATGAAGAAAAAAGAAAATTACTTAAAAGGGTATCTAATCAAGAGGATGTTATTGAAACAAAAATAGAAAAAAATGATAAGTTTAAAATTCCACAAATAGTTATTTCAAAAAAAGACTATGAAATTAGAGTTATGCAACTTTCAAAATTACTACCAAGTACAATGGAACTATTACCTGATTTAGAAAATGATGAAAGAGCAGGAACTTGTTTTTCTAAAGCATATCATATAGCTTTAAATTTAGGAATTCCAAACGATATAGTAACAGGTTTTTGTTATGGTTATACTGATAAATCAAAATTTCTTCATAGTTGGATTGAAACAAAACTTAAAAGTGAAGAAGTTGTAATTGATGGAACTTTAAATGCGATTTTCAATAAAGAAGGCTATTATAGATTAAGACATATAGAACCAATTACAAGGATTTCAAACCAAACATTAGAAAGTGATATTAAAAAATATTTGAAATATTTTAAAACAATATCACCAGAAGTATATTATGTCTTTAGAGATGAGATTATAAAAGATTTCGAAAAAAATTCAGATATATTTGAAAGATAGTTTACAATTTGAAATATATTATTAAATATTTATAGTATAAATTCTATGATTAAGATTATAATACAAACAATCATAGAAAATCAAGAATATGAAACAAAAGACTTGAGAAAAAGAACAATAATAACAGATTATGGGAATATAGAATATTATCGAAGATATTATAGCAATAAACAAAATAAAGAATATGTATATTTAACAGATGAAAAAATGGGAATAGAAAAAAACGAGAAAATAATGAAAGATGTTCAAAGTAAAATAATAGAGTTTGCCCATGATATATCATATTAAAAAACAGGGAAAAAAGTTGTGGGAAATGAAGAAATATCTCCCACAATAGTAATGAAAAAAGTAAGACAAGAAGAATTAAAAGTAGAAACGCCTGAAGAAAAGAAAGAAATAAAAAGATTATATATAGAGGCAGATGAAGATCATGTATCAGAAAGAGGAAATTGGGATAGATAAAATGAGTAGATTAAGAGTATTTGTAAGTAATGGCGGTAATATATATGAAAATATAATAAAAAGGGAAAAAATTAATACAAAATTAAAAAAATATGATAAAATAATAGAAAAAAATATAAAATTAGGAATTGAAGAAAGTAAAAGTTATCAAGTCCCTACTGTAAATACAGGAATGCACAGTAATTTAATAAAGACATTAAAAAAAATAATGTATGGTTAAATATCAAAAAGAGGTGTTTCCCACAAAAAGTTTATGCAATGAAAAATGGGAAAGAAAGAGAACAGGGGGAAAGATAGATGAAGAAAAATAGAGCATCAGCAATAATTCCTTATGAAGATGGATTGATTGTTATTAAAAGAATAA
>CANQEG010000101.1 GCA_947594705.1 uncultured Bacilli bacterium
TTATCAAAGGAGGTTTTTCTTTGCAACGCTAAAGCTTTTTAGAACCCCCAGTACAACTGGGGGTTTTCGTAAACCAATAAGAGAAGCAAACTTTATTGCTGCTTCTTTTATTCTAATTGCAAGCGTAATTTATCTTCTTACAGAAATTCTAAGTGATGAGGATACTGGAATTGATTTACTCATTTAAGACAGGCTTTGTTTTATGAAACATAAAGTGATACAAAATAAGAATACCCACCATGACCCCAAAACTAATCATAGCTAAAAGATAAATATAGGAAGTAATATGTTCAATCATTCCTAGTATATAAGGAATATCATCCGTGATGAAAGATTTTCCTACTACAGAAAACAAAACTCCCAATATTCCGAGTATAATACTAGAACATAATATACTTAATGCACCCCATTTTATCCATTTTTGATGTTGCCATTTTACCACCATTAAAAGAATGAGTAAAACAGCCATCACTCCTAATAAAATAAAGAGAAGTTGAGGACTTATAAAAAATCGAATCATTTTTAAATCATTTTGAAACTCTGGATCAAAATTTTCTTCAATCTTACTTGT
Source organism: uncultured Bacilli bacterium (assembly GCA_947594705.1). GTDB lineage: Bacteria > Bacillota_I > Bacilli_A > RF39 > UBA660 > Ventrenecus. The sequence goes on from CANQEG010000101.1 coordinate 572, forward strand.
ATCAGGAATAAAATCTTGATATTCTGTCATTACATCATCTACTACTTGTAATATATATTGTTCATCTTCTTTTTTGATTTCAAATATACCCATCGAATTAATATCTTTGATTCCTTCTTTTAATAATTCTTGAACATTTTCATTGGTAATAATTTTCATTGGTTCTTTGGTAAGTAAAGTATGAACAATATTTCCCGTAATATCTCCAAAAATTGTTTTTACTTCTTTTGTATTTATTAATTCTAAAATTAATTCTTCATCAATACCATATTCTTTTGTTTCTTCTAAAATAGGACTTAAAAATTGATTTAACTCTTCTTTCATTTGAGGATTATCATTGACTATTTTTTCAACATCCATATCAACAATAACATCTTTTACAAAATCTACTTGAACAAATTTTTGAATGGCTAAGAAAAAGAAAAATAGAACTGTTACAATACATAATAGAAAAGAAATAATAATTGCTAACGTATTTTTTAAAACTTTCATGCTTTCCTCTTTTCTAATTTCATTTCATCTTTTCTTGCTAGCAAATCATCTGTATATCGTAGAATAGAATCTTCAAATATTTTGCATAAACTTTGCATCATTTTTAATTTTTCACTATTTGAAGTTTTCTCCATAATTTCTTTGAAAAAACCACCATTGTTTAGAAGTTCTTGATTTTTTTCCTCTTTTTCATGACAAGCCATTTCATAACTATCATAAATAGTAGAAACGATTTCAAAAGAATGTGCTTCTAAATGAAAGTTATCTTTGTCGGGCATTTGAATATAATCAATTAATTCTCGTAAATTCTTAAAAGGAAATATGACTTTATAAGATGATTCATTTGACTCCATCACAAAACATTTTGAAACAACAAAAGCTAATGTTATATCCTCTTTCTTTTCCATAGGTTCTTTTAATTCAAATACAGCATATTTAACAGGGTAATTATTCATATCTAAATCCTCCTTATTTTGAACTTTTAGTCTTTTTCCTTTGATAAATTTTTCCGTTAAAAATTCGATATAATTAGCAACTACTTTCGGATAAATAGCATTAAAATCTTTACGATTAGGCTTTTCTTTGCCACTAGTAACAATCATTTTATCATCTATCATTTTAATAAGATAATAATTAGGATATTTATTTGCACAATCCAATAATTCTTGTTCTGAAAAATCAGTACTTATATATACCGGAAAACAATCCGCTAATAATTTAATATATTCTTCTAAATCTAAAATAGAATATTCTTTTTGACCTTCTTTTAAACCAAAAAGATTAGCTAATATTATTTCTGTATTCATTCGATATTGCATGAGAATCCCTGCTTTCTTTTTTCATTATATTATTAGTATATCAAAGTTTTTCCTATTTTGAAACTTTATTCTTTTTTTTAATTTTCATCACTTTATTCTAAGAAAAATAACTATTTTCTCTGATAACGATTATTATCTCTATGATAAATTTTTTCTAATTTTCGTTCATGTGCTTCTACTAAAGAGATATTTTGATCATTAGCAATACAAATAATTGTAAAGAGCAAATCGGCAAGTTCTTCTTTCAAATCTTCCAAAGTTTCGCCTTCTTTTTTCTTTTTATCTCCATATAAATAATTCATTACTCTAGCTACTTCTCCACATTCTTCTGTCATTGTAGCAACCATCGAAAGCGGACTAAAGTAAGGCTTTTCAAACTATTGCGCCCAGTCATCCACATCTTTTTGAATTTGAGAAATTGTTTTTTCCATTTTACTTTACCTCCTCATCATAAATTACAAATAAAATATTTACAATCTATAAAAATTATAACATAAAAAAGCTCAATTTGCTAGATACCATAAATAAAGGATTTATCGGTGTTTCTTGAACTTTTTTAATAAGTTCAGTAAGTTAAAGTAAGTTATGTTAGTAACAAGTTAGTGACAAATTCAAAAATATATTTTTTTCATTTTGTCGGGTATTTTCTTGAATTTTACCCTACATTATGTTAAAATGATAAAGAGGTGAAAAACAATGATTTATTCATACAAAGAACTTTTAGAAAAATATGGTACTA
>CANQEG010000102.1 GCA_947594705.1 uncultured Bacilli bacterium
TCTAATACTACTGGTTTTTCAATATCTAATTTAATTTCTTTACTACTATTACTTAGGAGTTCTCCTCCTTCTATTTCGACTGTTACCCGAATATTTACTTTCACATTTCTGACACTTGTTGTTTCTATTTCATAACTAGCACATTCTCCTAAATTTTCTTTATTACAGATTCGTTCTTCTCCTCCAGTCCATAGTATTTCTTTGATGTTTTCTTTTAGATTCTCATACCCTGTTTTCATTCGATATTGTACTTTTACTTTTTGATATTTTTGCCAATCTGTAGTGTCTATTTCATTTCCCGCTTCATCTGTTACATATAGTTCAACCATTCCATATAGATTTTCTAGTTCTTCCTCTTCGTAACAAATTTCATTTTCCGTAATACTTGCATGATAATTATTGTCTTCATATTTTACATTGATGATATCACAAGCCATGTCTCTTCCATTTCGAGGGTCTTTATATTCGCCAGTTTCATTATCGGGACTTATTTTGCCGTTTTCAAACAATGTTTTAGGATGAAAGACAACTCTTCCACTTTCTTCAGCATACGCTTCTCCTTTGGCAAGTAATTCTTTTACTTTGGATTCGTATAAACTATTATTGACATTTTCTCTTATTCCTTTATATACCGGAATAGCAATTAAGGCTAGCATGGCAAGTATTATAATTACAACCATTAATTCTACTAATGTAAATCCTTGTTTCTTTTTCATACTATCACTACCCTAGTCTGTTTTTATTGTACTAAATGTTTTTAAATCTTACAAGAAAAAAATTCCTAATTTCTTTAGTTTATTATATTATATTTTAAAAATTTGAACGGAAATTTTAGTGGCTTTCCAATTATAAGTATCTTTATCTTTATCACTATCTTCATCATAATATTTATTTGTTAAATACAATACTGCAACAGCAACGGAAGGCTCAAAACTAACAATTAAACCATATCTTTTTATATCACTCGAACCACAATTTTTGCCTTCTGTTGGAACTCCCGGTATTTTTTGACTTTTTGTTGCATTTGTATAATTGCAACAATTGACATAACCATAACTCCAACTGCCACCTTCTCTTCTTTCACCAATCATCATATAGTTTTCTTTACATAAATCATATTTTTTATGGGCATCACATTCGCCACCCCATCCATAAGAATTAGAACAACTTACACTAATACCATGAGTTGCACTAATGACTAAAGCTTTGCCACCATATAAGACAGGTGTCATATAATTCCAACCATCAGATTCAGAGCACCCCATTTTACTACAATCGCTTTTGCAACTACAACTTTTAGATTTAGAATTTCCACTTACTACAACAGTTCTACTATTTGCTCTTATTGCACTTAATGCGGCACTACTATTATAAATTACTCCAGCGGTTACTCTTTGACAATCATATAAGGCATTACGGAAATTTTGTTGATTTAGACCATCTTTAAATTTATTCATTTGTTCTTTTATTAATCTTTGAAATAATTCTTTATCACATAATACTTTTTTACTACTATCATAATTTGAAGGATCCATAGATACGACTGGATCACAGCTTTGGGTATTACAGTTTCGTTGGTCACGATTACTACTACATGTTTTGTTGGTGTTATTGTCTTTCATATCATAGTTTTTATATTGAACTCCTCCACCACAGGTTTTACTACATGCTCCATAATCACTTTGTGTATAGACTTTCTTGGTACTACTACATTCTTTATATACATCATATGTTGCTGTTCTATTTACAATGTTTCCACTTTGATCTTGGATGCTTACATATACCGTTCTTCTTCCGCCATCTAATGTTCCTTTTAAAGTCCAATCATACCCATTGGCATATGTTCCTTTATATTCTTCCCAATTACATCCTACTAAGTACCCATCATTTGATACACACATTTTTAAGCCTTCACTGATTCCTCCATCACTGGCTTTGATTTTTAATCTTACTTTTAATCCTTTATAACTTTCTCTACTTTCGATCGTAAAACTTGCTATTACTGGTTTACTACTATCGACATTCTCTACTTTTATTACATTTCTTTCGTTTTCTAAATCACTATCTTCTGTCATATTCCCTACTTTATCTTTGACACAGATATAATACGTTCCATCATTTAAGTATTCTGTTTGAATGCCATCACTCGCACTTTTATAGCTTGCTCCTTGGCAGGTTTTATTTGTTACTAAACTATATTCTTTGACGCCACTTCCTGATCCATCACTTAATTCAAATTCTACTTTTCTTTTCCCACTTGTATTTACTTCATTATTTAAAATAATACTTCCATCTAATACTACTGGTTTTTCAATATCTAATTTAATTTCTTTACTACTATTACTTAGGAGTTCTCCTCCTTCTATTTCAACTGTTACCCGAATATTTACTTTCACATTTCTGACACTTGTTGTTTCAATTTCGTAACTAGCACATTCTCCTAAATTTTCTTTATTACAGATTCTTTCTTCTCCTCCGGTCCATAGTATTTCTTTGATGTTTTCTTTTAAATTTTCATACCCTCTTTTCATTCGATATTGTACTTTTACTTTTTGATATTTTTGCCAATCTGTGGTGTCTATTTCTGTTCCTGCTTCATCTGTTACATATAATTCAACCATTCCATATAGATTTTCTAGTTCTTCCTCTTCATAACAAATTTCATTTTCAGTGATACTTGCATGATAATTATTGTCCTCATATTTTACATTGATGATATCACAAGCCATGTCTCTTCCATTTCGAGGGTCTTTATATTCGCCAGTTTCATTATC
>CANQEG010000103.1 GCA_947594705.1 uncultured Bacilli bacterium
AAATATGAAGAAGTAAATCCAACTATCAAAGAAATAAATTTTACAAGTGATAAGTCACATAAATTAACAAGTGATAGATTAAATCCAAATGAAGAGAAAGAATATACCTTAAAACTATGGATGGATGAAGAGACACCAGCCATAGAAGAAGTAATGAATGCCACATTTGAAAGTAAAGTAAGTATTATAGCTGTAAGTAAAGAAGAGGAAGAGTTAAAAAATACAATAACAATCAGTTATACAGAACCAGAGTATTATAGTAAAGAGATAGAAGAAGTAGAAATCCATGCAACAAGTGAAACTTATAATTTAATAGAATACTCAACAGATAATAAAGTATGGAATTCATTAGAAAAAGAAGGAACAGAAGAAACAATCACCCAAAGTTATACAAAAGAAAATACATATCCAATTTATTTTAAAGATGAAGCAGGAAATATAGAAGAACAAGAAATAGAAACAAATAAACTAGACCAAACAGGACCAGAGATAAGTATAGAAGAAACAAGTGATAATGAAGGAGCAGTAGTAAATATCACATTTAAAGATCCAAAGTCAGGATTACAAGCCTATAAAATAGAAGATGAAGTAAGTAAAGTAGATATAGAAGAAGGATGGAAAGAACTAACCGATAAAGAACAAATAGTTACATATAAATCATCTGTAAATAAACCAATCCATATTACAGTAAAAGATAAATTAGAAAATGAAAGTGAGAAAGATTATACAATCACCAAAGCAGATATCAAAGGTCCAGTAGTAACAATAACAAATCCAAAAGAAGGAATATGGACAAATCAAAGTGTAACTCTAACAATAGAAGCAACAGATGATATCAGTGGAGTAGATAAATTTTATTATAAAAAACAAAATGATGAAGAATGGATTGAAATAACAAATCCAACAATAACAGAAAAGAATGGGAGAGCAACTGTAACATTTAGTAAAACAGAAGAAACAACCTATGAATTTAAAGCAATCGATAAAATGAATAATCCAAGTGATGTAAAAACAAGTGTAATAAAAATAGATACTACAATCCCTCAAATTACATTAAATGGAACAACAAAAAGTTCTACATGGACATCCAGTAATAATAATTTAACTGCTACAATGGTTCCAAATAATACGATTAGTTCATATAAGTATATATGGTATCAAGTACCAGAATATAAATATCGTTATAACCGAGGATTTACTATAACAGAACATCAAGATACAAATGGTAGTAAATATTGGAATGCACAATTTACAAAAAGCACTGGTAATACACAAGATAATTATACTATTCAATTTCCAAATTATAGTTACTCACCTGGAAAAACATATCGAGCTCATTATAAAATTAAAGTCAATAGTGTAACAAATACAGGAATATGGATTAGAAACTCTAATGTTAGCAATGATTATGGTGGCAAACAAAAATTCATCACAATTAGTTCTAAAACAAATGGATGGGTAGAAGGTACTATAGATCTAACTATTCCAACAGAACCATATACAGTAGGAAGTACTACTTTTCAAACAAATAATTTTTCTCCTCAAATGGAGATATGGACGTTTAATTTAGCTATAACAGATGGTCAAACTAAAAGTATTGATTTTGATTTTAAAGATTTTTGGGTAGAAGAATTACAACCAAGTAATAATTCTACCATAACAAACAATTTAGCAGTAAAATTATCAGATAATGTATTAACTAAATCTTTTACTAGTAATACTAATTCATGGTATATTGTTCAAGCAACTACGGGAGCTGGAAATACAGCAACAAGTAATAAATTTCAAGTATTAATAGATAAGACGGCACCGACAGCAAAAATTAGCACAACTATTACTAATAATAATATTACAATATTAGACAATGGTAGTGCAGATGGGGAAAGTGGCATAATAAAAAGAGAATATAGATTAGATAGCGGACAGTGGTATCAAGGGGGCCAAAATTATACATTTAATTCAGTTGGAGATGGAGCTCATACAGTATATATTCGGGTTTATAATGGTGCCAATCTTTCTTCAGAAACAAGTACAACAGTAGATATTGCATATACAGATGTTTATGTATCTAGTTCGGGAAATGATAACACAAATAGTGGAATTTTAAGTAAACCATTTGCAACTCTTACTAAAGCTTATAACAAAGTAAAAAGTGGTGGAAATATCATCTTACTTTCTAATTTAACTGCTACTTCAACAACAACCTTTGGAACAAGTGGAAAAAGTGTTAATTTAAAAAGTAATGGAACAACTATTTATAAGATTATTAGGGGAAGTAGTTTAACGAGTTCGGTATTAAGTGTTACTACTGGAAATGTAACTTTAACTAATATTACGATTGATGGTAATAGTGTATCTTCAACTAGCGCTTTGGTTTCGATTAGTGGTGGAACTGTAAATTTAAATTCTGGAAGTACAGTTCAAAATGCAGTAAATACCAAAGAAAATCTTGGTGGAGGAATTGCTGTAACAGGTGGAAGTACTTTAAATATTAATGGTGCAACTATAACTGGTAATAAATCACATAATCAAGGTGGTGGTATATATATTGTTAGTAATAGTGTAGTAAACTTTAATAGTGGAACAATTTCTAATAATCGTCTTACTGCAACTAGTGGATATAGATCAGGCGGAGGTGTTTATGCTTGGGGTGGTAATTTTTACATGAAGGGTGGAACAATATCAGATAATTATGCTCCTTTTGGAGGAGGAATATGTGGTGCGACACGCATGTGTTAAAACTAAGGCATGAAAGTTGCCTGTGGGCTTGGTAGTAGGAACCACTAGCTGAA
>CANQEG010000104.1 GCA_947594705.1 uncultured Bacilli bacterium
GTAAAAGTATGGATTTATAAAGGCGAAATTCTTCCTACGAAAAAGAATGTAAAGGAGAGTGATTCCCATGTTGATGCCAAAAAGAACTAAGTATCGTAAACCACATCGTTTATCTTATGAAGGACATGCAAAAGGAAACACTGAATTACATTTTGGTGATTATGGACTTATGGCAACCGAAGGAAATTATATTTCTGCTCGTCAAATTGAAGCAGCTCGTATTGCCATGACACGTTATATGAAACGTGGTGGAAAAGTTTATATTAATATTTTCCCACATTTGGCTCGTACTAGAAAACCTCTAGAACAACGTCAAGGTACTGGAAAAGGTAACGTAGAAGATTGGGTAGCAGTAGTAAAAGAAGGAAAGATTATGTTTGAAATTTCTGGAGTTGATGAAGCAACTGCTCGTGAAGCTCTTAGACTTGCTTCTCATAAACTTGCTGTTACAACAAAATTTGTAAAAAAAGAAGGTGAAATCTAATGACACTAGAAGAAATTCGTAAATTATCTAATGAAGAAATTTTAGAAAAAATTAAAACTGGTAAAAGTGAATTACTAGATTTACGTATGCAAAATGCAAGAGGTGCATTAGAAAAAACTCATAAAATCAATGCTCTTAAAAAGGACATTGCAAGAATGATGACAATTTTAAAAGAAAGAGAAATGGAGAGTGGAAAGTAATATGAAAGAAGAAAGAAAACAAGAGTTAGTTGGAAAAGTTGTTAGTGCTTCTAATAATAAAACTATTACTGTTTTAGTTGAAACTCATAAAAAACATCCACTCTATGGAAAACGTGTAAAATATTCAAAAAAATATGCTGCTCATGATGAAAAGAATGAAGCAAAAGTTGGGGATACAGTAAGAATTAGAGCTACAAGACCATTATCTAAAACAAAAAGATATGAACTTGTTGAAGTTTTAACTCAAGCTGTAATTCTTTAGGAGGTATGCTTATGTTGATGCAAGAATCAAGACTTAAAGTGGCAGATAATACAGGAGCTCGTGAAGTTTTAATTATTCGTCCTTTAGGTGGAAGTAAAAGAAAAACAGTAAATATTGGTGATATTGTTGTTTGCACCGTAAAAAAAGCAATTCCTAATGGAACACTAAAAAAAGGAAAAGTTGTAAAAGCTGTTATCGTTAGAAGCGTAGAAGGTGTAAGAAGAGCCGATGGAAGTTATATTAAATTTGATGATAATGCTTGCGTTATTATTAAAGATGATAAAACACCTGTTGGAACTCGTGTCTTAGGACCTGTTGCTAGAGAACTTCGTGAAAAAGATTTTATGAAAATTGTTTCTTTAGCAAGTGAAGTAATATAGGAGGTGTCATAGATGAAAATTAAAGTAAATGATGAAGTTGTTATTTTAGCTGGTAAAGATAAAGGAAAAACTGGTAAAGTAATTAAAACTTTAAGAAATAAAGATAAGGTTGTTGTTGAAGGTATTAATATGATTAAAAAACATCAAAAACCAAATCAAATGAATCAAAATGGTGGAATCTATGATATGGAAGCTCCTATTCATGTATCTAATGTAAAAAAAGTAGAAACAAAAGATACTAAAAAGAAAGCTAAGAAAGATTAAGGTGGGAATTTATGAGTACATTTAAAGAATTATATAATAAGGAAATTGTTCCTGCATTAATGAAACAATTTAATTACAAATCTGTAATGGAAGTTCCAAAATTAGAAAAAATTGTAATTAATATTGGGGTTGGAGAAGGACATACTGATGAGAAATATATTGATGCTGCTTTACAAGATTTAGAAGTTATTACTGGTCAAAAAGCAGTTGTTACAAAAGCTCGTAAATCTATTGCAGGATTTAAAATTCGTGAAGGACAACCTATTGGTGTAAAAACTACTTTAAGAGGAGAAAAAATGTATATTTTCCTTGAAAAGTTAGTAAAAGTTGCTCTTCCTCGTGTAAGAGATTTTAGAGGAGTATCGAAAACAGCTTTTGATGGACATGGAAATTATACTTTGGGAATTAAAGAACAACTTATTTTCCCAGAAATTGAATATGATAATATTTTAAAGATTCGTGGTATGGACATTGTGTTTGTTACAACAGCAAAGTCTAACGATGAAGCTCGGGCATTACTTGCAGAATTTAAAATGCCTTTTAAAAGATAGGAGGACACTATGGCAAAAACTAGTTTAAAAGTAAAACAATCTCGCACACCTAAGTTCAAAGTAAGAGCTTATACTCGTTGTGAAAGATGTGGAAGACCACATGGTGTTCTACGCAAATATAAAATTTGCCGTATTTGCTTTCGTGAACTCGCTAATGAAGGAAAAATTCCCGGCGTGAAGAAAGCTAGTTGGTAGGAAGGAGGAATTTCAAATGGTACAAGATAAAATAGCTGATATGCTTACAAGAATTCGTAATGCAAATCAATTAAAATATGATACTGTAGAAGTAATTGGAACAAAAATGACTTTAGGTATTGCTGAAATTTTAAAAAGAGAAGGTTATATTGAAGATTTTGTTTATGAAAAGCATGAAAATGGTGATACTCTTCTTTTAACATTAAAATATGGTGATCGTAAAGAAAGAGTTATTACAGGATTAAAACGAATTAGTAAATCTGGTTTACGTGTGTATGCAAAATCTAGTGAAATTCCTCGTGTTCTTAACGGACTTGGAATTGCTATTATCTCAACTTCTAAAGGTTTAATGACTGATAAAGAAGCAAGAGAAGCGAAGTTAGGAGGCGAAGTACTTGCCTATATTTGGTAAGGATTTATGAGTAGAATAGGAAATCGTAAATTACAAATCCCAACTGGTGTTGAAGTAAGTTTTCAAGATCGTGTGTTTACAGCAAAATCAAGTAAAGGAGAACTTACATTAACAGTTTCTCCACTTGTAGATGTTGTGATTGGTGAAGTTATTGAAACGAAACCAGTTGATACATCTGTAAGAGCAAATGTTATGAGTGGTACTACCAATTCTTTAATCAATAATATGTTGATTGGAGTAAGTACTGGGTATACAAAAGGGTTAGAAATTATCGGAGTTGGTTATCGTTTCAATGTTTCTGGAAATAAAATTGGTATTAATGCTGGTTTTTCTCATCCTGTTGAAATGGTAGCGCCAGAAGGAATTTCTGTAAAAAGTATTAGTAATACAGAAATTGAACTTTCTGGAATTGATAAACAAAAAGTATCTGAATTTGCGGCGAAGGTTCGTGAAGTAAGAAGTCCAGAACCTTATAAAGGAAAAGGAATTCGTTATAAAGGTGAATATGTTCGTCGTAAAGAAGGAAAGAAAGCGGCTAAGTAGGTGATAATATGGTAAAGAAAGAATCTAAAAATGTAGCGCGTCTTAGAAGACATAAAAGAGTACGTAAAACAATTAGTGGAACAGAAGAAATGCCAAGACTTAATGTATTTCGTTCCAACAAAGAAATTTATGCTCAAGTAATTGATGATGTGAAAGGTGTTACTTTAGTAAGTTCTTCTTCTAAGATGTTAAAAATTAATGGAAGTAATGTAGAAGGTGCTTCTTTAGTTGGAAAAGATATTGCAGAAAAATGTAAAAGTAAAAAAATTAAAAAAGTCGTATTTGATAGAGGTGGATATCTTTATCATGGACGTGTTGCAGCTTTAGCCGACGCAGCACGTGAAAACGGCTTAGAATTTTAGGAGGGTACGATTATGGCAAGAACACAAAATATAGATCCAAAGAAAAAATTATTGGAAGAAAAAGTAATTAATCTTAGTCGTGTTACAAAAGTTACAAAAGGTGGTAGACATTTTCGGTTTTCTGCTACTGTTGTAGTTGGTAATCGTAAAGGATTAGTTGGAATGGGAACTGGAAAAGCAAATGAAGTTAATGATGCTATTTCTAAAGCTTCAAAAGCTGCAAATAAAAATGTTGTTCGAGTAGCTCTTGAAGATAATCGTACAATTCCTCATGAAGCTACCGGAAAAGTTGGTAGAGCAGTAGTTCTTATTAAACCAGCTAAAGAAGGTACTGGAGTTATTGCGGGTGGTGCTGCTCGGGCAGTTTTAGAGCTTGCTGGAGTTCGTGATATCGTTTCTAAGAGTTTAGGAAGTAATACGCAAGTGAATGTTGCTAAAGCTACTTTGGAAGCATTGAAATCTGTTCGTACTCCTCAAAAAATTGCGTTGTTACGTGGAAAAGAAGTGGAGGAGTTATAATATGAAATTAGAAAGTTTACCTAAAACAAAAGAATTAAAAAATGTAAAACGGGTTGGACGTGGACCAGGATCTGGAATGGGTAAAACATCTACTCATGGTGAAAAAGGTCAAAAGTCTAGAAGCGGTGTAAGTATTAGTGCTTGGTTTCAAGGTGGACAATCTCCTTTATATAGAAGAATTCCAAAAAGAGGATTTCATAATACTCGTTTTGAAACAAAATATGCGGTTATTAATTTAAGTGATTTAGATAAATATTTTCAAGATGGCGATGAAGTTACTCCAGAAATTTTAAAATCACGAGGAATTATTAAAAAACAATTAAGTGGCGTGAAGGTTTTAGCAAACGGAACACTTACTAAAAAACTTACAGTAAAAGCACATCGTTTTTCAAGTGTTGCTGTTTCTAAAATTGAAGAAGCTGGTGGAAAAACCGAGGTGATCTAATATGAATAAGGGGAGAGTAAAATTATTTTCTCCTGATGCTAAAGATTTAAGAAAAAGAATTTTATTTACAATTTGTATGTTAGGTTTCTATGCATTAGGAACCGGAATTACAATTGTTTGGGCAACACCATGGTTAAGTACTCTATATGGAGAATTAGGATTTTTAGGAATCTTTAATCTTATGAGTGGTGGTGGCTTTGATAGATTTTCTATTTTTGGTCTTGGTGTCACACCTTATATTAGTGCTTCAATTGTAACTCAGTTACTTACAATGGACATTATTCCTTATTTTAAGGAATTAAAAGAACAGGGGTATGTAGGAAGACAAAAAATTAATCGTATTACAAGATATTTAGGAATTTTACTTGCTTTTGTTCAATCTTATGTATTAACTGTTTTCTTACTTAGAGTTCAAAATGTAGAAATGGTCATTAAGATTACGTTAGTTATGAGTGCCGGTACTGCCTTTCTACTTTGGCTTGGGGATGAAATTACCAATAAAGGAATCGGAAATGGTCAGTCTTTACTTATTATGTCTAGTATTGTCCTTTCCTTACCACAAGTTTTTATTGGAGCTTATCAAGCATTTATTGGTGCTGGTAGTTTTGCTCTTTGGATGGGTATCTTATTTTTCATTCTTTATTTAATTATGTATTTTCTTGTTATTGTTGGGGTCGTATGGATTACTTTAGCAGAAAGAAAAATACCAATTCAATATGCGAATAAAACAGTAAGTTCTTATGGAGCAAAACAATCTTATTTACCACTTCGCATTAATTATGCCGGAGTTATGCCAGTTATTTTTGCTTCTATGTTACTCACAATTCCTTCTATTGTGGTAAATATTATTAAAAATGAAGCGGCGATTGAATTTGTAAATAATTATATTCTTTATACTTCATTTACCGGATTTATTTTATATATTGCTTTAATTATATTCTTTAGTTATTTTTATACGTTTATGGCAATGAATCCTGAAGAGATGAGTGAAGATTTAAATAAAAGTGGTGCATATATTCCGGGAGTAAGACCAGGAAAAGAAACAACAAAATATATTAGTAAGATTGTTTCTAGACTTACTTTAGTTGGTTCATTATTTATTGCAATTCTTGCTGGAATGCCTATTTTAATTTCTAATTTGACTGGGCTTTCCCAAAGTGTAGCAATTGGTGGAACAGGTATTTTGATTGTTGTTGGTGTTGCAATTGAAACTTATAAACAAATTCAAAGTGGACTTGTTTCTAGAAGCTTTGCTAGGAGAGGCCGTAGATGAAAAATGTAATTTTTCTTGCCCCTCCTTTAGCGGGCAAAGGAACATTTAGTGAGTATCTTGTAAAAAATTTTGGTTATCTTCATTATTCTACGGGTGACATTTTACGAAAAAAAGCGAATGAAGATAAACAGTTAAAAGCGCTTATGGAATCTGGAGCTTTGGTAAGTGATGATTTGATTTTATCGTTGATTGAAGAAGTTCTTCAAAAAGTGCCAAAGAATCAACCATTTATTTTAGATGGGATTCCAAGAACATTGCATCAAGCGAAAAAACTTGATATAATATTAAACGGTTTGAATCTAAATCAGTATGTTGTAATTAATATTGATGTAAGAAAAGACATTTTGATAGACCGAGTAATTGGTAGAAGAAGTTGTCCGAATTGTCATCGTGTCTTTAATATCAACATAAAAGGATTTGGACCAAAGGTTGAAGGAGTTTGTGATGATTGTTCTAGTGTTCTTATTCAAAGAGAAGATGATACATTAGAAAGTTATGAGAAACGGTATCAATCTTATGTAGAGAGTACCTCACCTGTGATAACTTATTATAAGGAAAAAGGATGTTTGAAAGTAATTTCTAATGAGAAATCAGATCAGACAGAGGCTCTACAAATTTTAAGGGGTGTTATTTCGTGAATATTAAAAGTGAACGAGAAATTGCTCTTATGAAAGAGGCAGGTCGCATTAATTATTTAGCCCATAAGGAAATGGAAAAATATATGGTTCCGGGGATGACCACTAAAATGTTAGATAAAAAAATTCATGATTTTGTTATTCAACATGATGCGTATCCTTCTTGTTTAGGGTATGAGGGTTTTCCTGCTAGTGCATGTATTTGTATTAATGATGAAGTCGTTCATGGTATTCCATCTAATCGTAAATTGAAAGATGGCGATATTGTAAAACTTGATTTTACAGTTCGAAAAGCGGGATATGAGTCCGATATGACAAGAACTTATCTTGTTGGAAATGTTTCACCCCAAATAAAACAAATGGTTTTAGATACCGAAGAAGCCTTATATGCAGGACTTCGAGTAATAAAATCGGGAGCTAGAATTGGTGATATTGGACATGCAATTGAAAGTTATGCTCATGCTCATGGTCTTTCTGTTGTTGAAGATTTAGTGGGACATGGAATTGGAACTAAAATGCATGAAGATCCAGAAGTGCCAAATTTTGGTAAAGAAAATACGGGTCTAGTATTAAAAGAAGGAATGACTTTGGCAATAGAGCCAATGCTTAATCTTGGTAAAAAAGAAGTTGTTCTTTTAGATAATGATTGGACAGTAGTGACAGAGGATGGAAGTCCATCTTGTCATTTTGAACATACCATTGTTGTTACGAAAGATGGGTATGAAATTTTAACGGGAGAATAGGAAAATATGGCGAAAAGAAATGATCGAAAAAGTAATTTACAAAGTAAAGATGTTGTAAAAAGAGGACCAAGTACAAATACAAAGTCCGATAAAATTGAAGTAGAAGGTAAAGTAATTGATGTTTTAAAAGGCGGAGATTATATTGTTGAACTTCAAAATGGTTATACTGTAGAAGCCTACGTTTCTGGTAAAATGCGAGTAAACATGATTCGTATTCTACCAGGTGATACAGTCACCATTGAACTTTCTCCTTATGATTTAACACGTGGGCGAATTACATGGAATAAAAGATAATGGAGGTAAAA
>CANQEG010000105.1 GCA_947594705.1 uncultured Bacilli bacterium
CTTACGATATTTAGTCCTTTTTGGCATCAACATGGGAATCACTCTCCTTTACATTTTTTTTCGTAGGAAGAATTTCGCCTTTATAAATCCATACTTTTACACCAATTTTTCCATAAGTAGTCATTGCAACTGCTTGAGCATAATCAATGTCAGCACGAATTGTATGAAGAGGAACAGTTCCTTCTGTATAACCTTCACTACGAGCCATTTCAGCACCACCTAAACGACCAGAAACCATAGTTTTAATACCTTTTGCTCCAGCTCTCATGGTATTTCTAATTGCACGTTTTTGGGCACTTCTAAATGGAGCCCGATTCGCTATTTGCATAGCAATATTTTCGGCAACTAATTTCGCACTTAAATCAGCACTTTTAGAAACATCAGTAATTGATACATAAACATCTTCTTTTACTTCTTTTGATAAAGCCTTACGAAGTTTTTCGATATCTTCACCACCACGGCCAATAATTACACCAGGTTTAGCAGTTTCAATCGTAATCTCAGTACGTCCTTTTTTTCTTTCAATTTTAATGGAAGCAACGGCAGCATCTTTTAATTTTTTTTCAAGATACTCACGGATCTTAAGGTCTTTATTTAAAGTAGTACCAAACTCTTTTTTATTTGCATACCAATTTGATTCCCAATTTTTATTTACACCTAAACGATATCCAATTGGATTTACCTTTTGTCCCATTAGTTTTCACTTTCCTTTCCGTCGCTTACTTTCACGATAATATGACTTGTTCTTTTATCTCTGCGATCTACATTCCCACGACTTGCAAATTTTACTCTTTTATATACAGGTCCCGGATTAATAAAACATTCTGAAATAAATAAGTCTTTTTCATTTGCTTTGAAATTATTTACTGCGTTACTAACCGCACTTTCCAAAACTTTTCTTATCAAACGACTTGATTTTGTATTGGTAGTTTCAAGAATATCTCTCGCAGCTTGAACATTTTTCCCACGAATCAAATCCATAGTCATTCTTGCTTTTCTTGGCGCTACCATAGCACTTTTATGAATTGCATAAGTTTCCATATTCTTATCCTCCTACTTCTGTCCTGCATGTCCACCGAACTTACGAGTAGCCGCAAATTCACCTAATTTATGTCCAACCATTTCTTCTGTAACATACACAGGAATAAATTCTTTTCCATTATGTACTGCAAAAGTATGTCCAACAAAACTTGGGAAGATAGTAGAACGACGAGAATGAGTCTTAATTACTTCTTTTTTATTACTTTCATTTAATTTATCAACCTTTTTAAGTAATGATTCATCTGCAAAAGGTCCTTTTTTTAAACTTCTAGCCATAATGTCCTCCTATTTCTTTCTACGACTAACAATAAGTTTGTCAGAAGCTTTCTTATTTTTTCTTGTTTTATAACCAAGTGCTGGTTTACCCCAAGGGGTCATTGGACTCTTACGTCCAACAGGAGCACGTCCTTCTCCACCACCATGTGGGTGATCATTAGGGTTCATAACAGAACCACGGTTCGTAGGTCTTACACCCATGTGTCTTGTTCTTCCAGCTTTTCCAATATTTACAAGTTCATAATCTTCATTTCCGACAACACCAATCGTTGCCATACAATTTCCTAAGATTTTTCTTGTTTCACCAGATTGTAAACGAACCATAACATATTTTCCTTCACGTCCAAGAATTTGCGCAGAAGTTCCAGCACTACGGCAAAGACTAGCACCACTTCCTGGATTAAGTTCAATACAATGAATTACAGTACCAACTGGAATATTTTGTAAAGGAAGGGCATTTCCTACTTTAATATCAGCATCAGCACCATTTTCAATAATCATACCAACTTTTAAATCTTTTGGAGCAATAATATATTTCTTTTCACCATCTTTATAGTTGATAAGTGCAATATTTGCATTACGATTTGGATCGTATTCAATGGAAGCAACTCGACCAGTTACACCAATTTTATTTCTTTTAAAATCAATAACACGATATTTTCTTTTCGCTCCTCCACCAATGTGACGAACAGTAAGTTTTCCTTGATTATTACGTCCACCGGTTTTAGTTTTCTTTTGAAGTAAACTTTTAGTAGGAGTATTTCCTGTAAGTTCTTCATTTAAAAGAGTACTCATTCCACGACGACCATTTGTCGTAGGTTTAAATTTTTTAATTGCCATAACAAGTCACCTCCTACATTTCAATGGATGAACCTTGCGCTAAGGTTACCATTGCTTTTTTATAAGTTTTTGTCTTTCCAGCATAACGTCCCATCCGACGAGCTTTAGACTTTGTATTTAGGGTATTTACATTTAATACTTTCACACCAAATTGACGTTCAATTTCACTTTTAATTTGTGTTTTCGTAGCTCTTTTATCAACTTTAAATGTATAAACACCTTTTTGTTGTTCTGCAACACTTTTTTCAGTAATTACAGGTCCATAAATGATATCTGGATTACGCATGACAAACACCCTCCTCAATCACTTTGATACTAGCCTCATCTAAGACTAACACATCCGCATTAACGATATCTAATACGTTAATTTCATCTGCATAAATATGATAAGCATTTTGTAAATTACGGCAAGCAAGAAATAAATTTTCAGCATCATCAGCTGTTACAAATAATACTTTTCCATCTAATTTTGCATCTTTCATAAATTGTTTCATATCTTTTGTTTTTAAACTTGGTAAATCTAATGAATCAAAAATAACAACTTTCTTTTGTTTCATTTTATCAGATAAAGCACTAACTAATGCTAGAGTTCTTTCTTTTCGATTAATTTTAAACCCATAATCTCTTGGTAACACTCCATGAGCGATACCACCACCAACCCATTGCACAGCACGGGTAGAACCTTGTCTAGCACGACCAGTTTCTTTTTGTCTCCAAGGTTTTCTTCCTCCTCCAGAAACTTCTCCACGATTTTTCGTTTTATGAGTTCCTTGACGAAGAGAATCAAGTTGTAAACGAATCATTTTCTTTATCGCATCTTCATGAACTTCATGACTCCAAACAGAATCATTTAAAGTAATATCATGAACACTTTCAAGTTTTATATTTTTCACTTCTAACTTTTTCATTTTCACATTTCCTTTCTATGATTCTATTCTTCTTTTGCTTCTTCTGTTTCAGCAACAGTTTCACTTTCATTTTCTACAGAAGTTTCTTCTACCTCTTCACTTATTTCTGAAGTAGCTTCTTCTTTTACTTCTGGTTCACTAACTTCTACTTCTTCATTTGTTACTTCTACAACAGGTTCTTCTTCATAAGAAATAATTTCTTTTACATCTTTCTTACGAGAATTTTTTACAGCGCTTTTAATACAAACCAAAGAATGTTTTGCACCAGGAATATTACCACTTACTAAAATATAGTTTTCACTTGGATTTACTTCAATAATTTCCAAATTTTGAACTGTAACAGTTTCATTTCCCATATGTCCTGGTAAATTTTTACCCTTTAATACTCTTTTTGGAAGCATAGTTCCCATAGAACCTGGAAGTCTATGATAATTTGAACCATGTGTTGTAGGTCCTCTACTTTGTCCATGTCTTTTAATAACACCAGCAAAACCTTTTCCTTTGCTAGTTCCTGTAACATCAACAATCTCCCCTGCTTCAAATAAGGAAGCATCAATCTTATCTCCTACTTGATAAGTTCCTTCCATATCTTTCATTTCTTTAACGAAGCGCTTAGGTACAGTGCTTGCTTTTTTAGCGTGCCCAACACTTGCACGACTGGCATTTTTTTCTTTTTTGTCTACTACGCCAAGTTGAATGGCATTATAACCATCTTTTTCTAAAGTTTTAATTTGCATTACAGTATTAGGTTCTACACTAACAACAGTAACAGGAATAAGTTTTCCATCTTTAGAAAATACTTGAGTCATTCCAACTTTGCGTCCTAAGATTCCTTTCATACTAATTTCCTTTCTTTACTTTCTTATTTTGATTTAATATTGATTTCTACGCCACTTGGTAAATCAAGTCTTGTTAAAGCATCAATAACTTCTTTACTAGGATCTAAAATATCAATAAGTCTCTTGTGAGTACGACTTTCAAATTGTTCACGAGAGTCTTTGTATTTATGTACCGCTCTTAAAACAGTTACACGTTCAATGTCTGTTGGAAGTGGAACTGGTCCTGAAACAGTACCTCCTAATCTCTTTACCGTTTCGACAATTTTACCAGCAGCTAAATCTAATATTTTAGAATCAAAAGCTTTCAAATTGATACGAATTTTACTCTTTGACATAATATATGTCCTCCTTTCGCCTATATCTTGTATAGACTTGCTCCGTACAAGTTCTCTAATAAACACCAGCAACGTATCCTAGCGTATCAGTAACCTCGCACATCACTGCCTCATACAGAACTTAGTTTACTATAAATTATATGGGATTGCAAGCTTTTTTAACAAAAAAAATAGAAAATTAAAACTTTTCTATTAAAAACAATACAAAATTAAAATTTTTTACTCTTTATACCCTCTTGTTTGATACTTTCCACATTTAATATAAGGGGTAATCTCTACATCATTAGATTCTAAAACTTTTACTTCTACATACCCACTACAATCTTTCTCGTTTACTTTTGTAGTATCTATAATTTGTTTTTCTAACAAATCACTTAATAAATAAGTTTCTTCATAAAGTAAAGCATTATCAAAAATATAATTTTTCATCTTTTCTTCAATTGCATCTTCATATTTTTTATATTCCTTTGTCTGAAATTTAAAATAAAACCCAACTACTGTTAATAATATTACTAAAATAACTAAAAAGATTCCCCAAATCACACTATAAAAATGCATCTTTTCTAAATCTAACTTCTCATTCATTATTAATATCCTTCTGTTTCATAATGAGCACAACTAATATAAGGGGTATACGTATTATTTTCGTAAACTACATACCCTTCACAAATATCATTATTCACTGTTAAATCTTCTAAAGAAATATATTCGGAAATTAAATCATCTGACAAAATAATAGAAGAAGTATCATTTGTTTTTTTCACATACTTACGTGCTGCATTTTTAAGTAACGTTTCTACATGAGCATAGGAAGAATTTTTTTCATTATCACGAGTATTTCTTTCTAAATTTCCATATAATTGACTTACTAAAACCGCAACAATTAACACAAAAAAAAGTAAAATGGCACAAAGGAATAACATTTCTCTTAACCCCCAGCCATGGTTATTCCATAACATACTTATTCCTCCATCTTTTTCTCAAATTCATTCTTTAAGAAAGCCGCACTAAAACCATAAGAAGTTTCTTGTGTTTCTTTGTCTTGATAACGGAAATACTTATACCCAAAACTAACACATTCATAATAAGTAGCCTTGGAAGTATCTTTCGTATCTTTACTTAAACAAACAAGTGGTTCTTTCTCATCACGTGCTCTAAAATAATCCGTAACAAATACGCCCATCCAAATAAGTATCAATACAATAACAAATATTTTCAAACATGTAATTACTATTTTTTTCATATCCTAACCTCATTCCTATTTAATACTATAACAAATTTTAAACTATTTCACAACAAAAAACCAAAAAAAATTGGCTCAACACCAATTTTTAAATTAAGCAAGTTCGACTTCAGCGCCAGCTTCTTCAAGTTGAGCTTTAATTTGATTTGCTTCTTCAGCAGGAACGTTTTCTTTTACATTTCCACCATTATCAGCTAAACCTTTTGCTTCAACTAATCCTAATCCAGTAATTTCTTTTAATAATTTAATTACTTGAATCTTATTTCCTCCAGCACTTTTTAATACTACAGTTTTGTTTACATCTTCTGCTACTTCAGCTCCACCAGCTGCAGGAGCTGCTACAATAGCAGCACTTGGATCTACTCCAAATTCTTCTTTCATCATGTCAACTAATTCTTTAAGTTCTAACATTGTTTTTTCTTTTAAAGCTTCAATAAT